>DASWRR010000183.1:0-2594 GCA_036403055.1 Ilumatobacteraceae bacterium
CTTCGAGTCGCAGGTCGATGGCGAGACCGTGCGCGAACCGGTTCGGCTGCAACGCGTTCGTTCGGTGATCACATCGCCGTCAGCCGATGCAGAGCTCGAGGCCGGCAAGTTGACGATCCGTGGCGTCGCGTGGTCCGGCGCTGCCGCGATCGCCGGAGTCGACGTCAGCATCGACGACGGACCGTGGCAACCGGCACAGCTGATCGGCGAGCGCCGCCGGCACAGCTGGCAGTGGTGGGAACTTCTGACCGACGTCGACCAACGCGGAACGGTCGTCCTGCGCTCGCGCGCCACTGACCTTGCGGGTCGCGTGCAACCCGAGGACCCGGAGTGGAATCGGCTCGGTTACGGCGGGAACGCGATGCATCGCGTGCCGTTGCACGTTCGCTGACGGCGCGAAACACCTCAAGGCGACCACGTTCCGTGCCGATGCAGTCGCGGTGATGCAGGTGATCCGACGATGGCTGGTGGTGCTCGTGCTGCTCGGCGCGCCCGCGGCCTTCTTGGCGTTCCTGCGTACGTTTCCTGCCTTCGATGCTCGATGGTTCTCCGCGCAGGGGCACATGGTTGTCGTGTGCGCGATTGCCGCGTGTGCGCTCTTCGTCGCCGCGGTCGCCGTCGCTTCCGCGACGCAGACTCCGCAATCGGGCGTCGTGTGGCTCGCGCTCGGATGCTCCTTCGTCGGGCTCTTCATGTTCGGTCATGGACTCAGCACACCGGGCGGGCTGCACCATCACGAATCGAACTTGTGGGTCGCACGGCTCCCCTACGCCGCGACCGCTGGCTTCGCGGTCTGCCTGCTCGTCGCCGGGCGGCGCCAGGACCGAGGGCTGAACCGCTGGGTTGGGCGCCATCCCCTGATCGCAGTGATGACACCGATCGTTCCGTCCACCGCATTCGTCGCCGCCGTCATCACCGATCCATCACGGTTCCACGGCAGCGCTCCCATTGCACACGAGAACACCTTGCTCGCAATCCTGTCCACGCTGATCATCGTGTGCCTGCTCATCTCGATCTGGCGTCATGGTCGTCGCTGGCACCTCGGTCACGACCCGGTTCAACTCGCGCTCGTCCTGGCCGCGGCGATGTCGGTCGCTGCAGTTCTCTCGTTCGAGCACGGCAAGTTCGCCCAGCTGTCGTGGTGGGACTATCACGGTTACCTCTTCGCCGGGTTTGCTGCTGCGGTGTACGCGGTCGTCGTTCGTGGTCGTCGCCAGAGCGCCATCACCGGCGTCCTCGTCGACGTGTTCGTCGACGACCCGTTCGCCCACATCGTTCGCGGATATCCCGAGGCGCTGTCGACGCTCGTGAAGGCCGTGGAGGTCAAGGACTCGTACACCCATGGCCACAGCCTGCGAACGGCCGAGCTCGCCGTCGAGATCGGTCTGCAGATGTCGCTTCCTTCGGATCGGCTGCGCGTGATCGCCCGCGGCGCGTACCTCCACGATCTCGGCAAGATCGCGATCCCGGACCAGATCCTGAACAAGCCGGGCGCGTTGACGGCCGACGAGCGCAAGATCGTCGAGACCCATCCCCAACTCGGTTTCGAGCTCGCCGCCACGGCGCCGTCGCTCAACGAAGTGCTCCCCGTGATCCTCCATCACCACGAGCGCTTGGACGGTCACGGGTATCCCGCTGGCCTCGCCGGCGTGTCGATCCCGCTCGAGGCAAGAGTCGTCGCGGTCGCCGACGTGTGGGATGCGTTGACCTCCGATCGCGCCTACCGACAAGGTTGGGACCCGTCGCACGCGCTCGCCCACATCGAGGCCGGTCGCGGGACGCACTTCGACCCCGCCGTCGTCGATGCTCTCGAACGTGTGATGTTCAATCGTGGAGTGTCGGTGACGACAGACCCCGGCGTGGCCGAAGAGGCCTGGTCCGCGGCCGAGACCTGTCACGAGATCGATCACATGGTTACGGCCGCCGCGCACTAGCGCCTGTAGTCAGTCGGTCAGCGGAGCCCCTCGAAGATCAGGAGCGCGCCGAAGATCACGAACGTGACCGCCGCACCGATCCTGATGGCGCGCTCCGGCAGGCGGGCGCCGAGTTGTTGGCCGACGACGATGGCCAATCCATCCGCAGCAACCATGCCGACGGTCGAGCCGAGCCACGTCCCGACGAGTCCATGTTCAGTCGCCAATGTGATGGTCGCGAGCATCGTCTTGTCGCCGAGCTCGGCGAGGAAGAAGGCGATCGCGACCGTGAAGAACACCGACCTCGAGCTCTGTGCGGCACGGGCCGCTTCGTCGTCGTCGAGCTCGTCGCCGCGCAACGTCCACGCGGCAAATCCCAAGAACGCAACGCCGGCAACGACCGAGATCGCCTTCGTCGGCAGTGCGACACCGACTGCCGCACCGATCAAGACGCTGAACAGGTGCACGAAGGCTGTCGCTGCGGTGATCGCAATCAGAATTGTGAGGGCGCGGTAGCGCGCCGCAAACGTCATGGCCATCAGCTGGCTCTTGTCGCCGAGCTCGGCGACGAAGATGATGCCGAAGCTCACCAGAAACGCTTCCATGCAGTCCCTCCGGGGTTGTCGCCCGGACGAAAGGCGGGGATGCCATCGACCGGGCATCGATCGATGCCTGGTCGAA
>DASWRR010000184.1:0-10950 GCA_036403055.1 Ilumatobacteraceae bacterium
GTCGCCCGCCTCGGTGGCGACGAGTTCGGTGTGCTCCTCCTCGATTCGTCGACCGCCGAAGCGAGTGTGCTCGCGCAGCAGGCGATCGCCGATCTCAAGGATTCGATCCCGGTCAACGACTTCCAGTCAGTGTCCGTCAGCGGTTGCATCGGCATCGCAGTCGCTGAACCGAAGAACACTGCGTCCGACCTCATGCGCCACGCTGATCTCGCGATGTACCGCGCCAAGCAGTTGGGCAAGGGCCAGGTCGAAGGGTTCGACGCCGATCTCGGCCGACAGACCGAACGGCGCAACGAGTACAAGCGCGATCTCATGGCATCGCTCGGACGTGACCAGCTGTATCTCGTGTACCAACCGATCGTGCGGCTGTCCGACGGTCGCAGCGTCGGCGCGGAAGCGTTGCTGCGGTGGGACCATCACATCTACGGCAACGTGCCCCCCAACGACTTCGTCCCGCTCGCCGAACAGACTGGCGTCATCATCCCGATCGGCGCATGGGCGATCGAGCAGGCGTGCATGTCGGCGGTCGGCTGGCCCGATGACTCGATGTACGTCACGGTCAACGTGTCGAGCGTCCAGCTACGCGAGCCGACGTTCGTCGACGGCGTGCAGCGCAGCTTGCGACTCAGCGGCCTCGCACCGCACCGACTCGTGCTCGAGATCACCGAATCCACGCTCATCGACGACAGCGGCCTCGCCACGAGCCAGCTGAAGGAGCTCCGCGCGTGCGGCATCCGCACGGCGCTCGATGATTTCGGCACCGGCTACAGCTCGCTCGCGTACGTCCAACGACTGCCGCTCGACATCATCAAGATCGACAAGGAGTTCGTGCAGTCCGTCGACGAGGTTCGCAGCCAGGCGCTGGCCAACACGATCGTCAACATGGCGCACAACCTCGGGTTATCGACGGTCGCCGAAGGTGTGGAGACGGAGAGCCAGGCGCTCGAGCTGTCACGACTCGGCTGCGAGTACGCGCAGGGCTACCTGTTCTTCAAACCGCTCTCCGCCGTTGCGATGACTGCGCTCGCGCAGTTCGAACACCAACCGCCCGACGCGTTCTCGGCACCCAACACCGAACCGGAAGTCGAGCTCGTCGCGGCCTTCGCGGCGCCGACGGCGGAGGTACCTGTCCACAAGTCGAAGTCGTTGCCGCCACCGACGGGTCAGGTTCCGGTGACGGAGGCGCACCCCGCTCCGCGTCCGAACGGCGAGATGAGCTACCTGCTTCGTCCGCTGCTCTCGAAGTAACGCCTCTACAACGACGGCAGGTCGAGCAACAGCGCCTGCAGCATCAGCGTCTCGTTTGGGTTGCGCTCCATCGCCTCGAGCGCCTCGTGGATGCGTGCGACCGCTTGCACGCCGGCATCCGGTCGTGTCAGCTGCCCAAGCACGAGCGCATCGCGATACCTGCCGGCGAGGACACCGAGACCGCTGCGCAACTCATCGGTGCGGTGACGCCGCAACTCACGGCGATGGTCGTCCTCCATCTGCTTGCGTCCACTGCCGCGCTCACCGGATGCCGCGACCCTCGCCTCGAGCGCGGCGAGTTCAGCCGCCTGGCGGGTCGCGAGCGGTTCCGCAGCAGCATCGATCAAGGCGAGCAACTCGGTGCACAAGGTGACGACGGCGCGGCCGGTGCCGTCGAGTCGAGCGGCGAGACCGGCGAATGCGTCGCGACGATCCATCAGGCCGGGATCCGTGGCGAGGATTCGGGCGCGGGTCAGGTTTCCCTCCGCCGCGATTGCGGCGAGACCGGCTGTCTCGGCGGCGACGCCCGATGCAATCAGTTCCGCCGTGACGGCTTCGTCGGAGAGCGCGGCGAATCCGATGCGAACACATCGTGACGCGATGGTGATCAGTTCGGGCGTGACCTGATCCGCGAGGACGATGAAGATCGTGCTGGCCGGCGGCTCCTCGAGTGTCTTCAGCAATCGCGCCGCGCCCGGCGCGTCGAGCAGGTGGAAGTCGCGCAGGATCATCACCTTGCGGGTCCCGTCGACCGGCGCGAGCGAGGCGGCGCGGATGATCTCGAGCACCTGCTCCTTCGAGATGCGAGCACCCTCGCGCTCGACCTCGCGCACGTCGGGATGTTCACCGGCGAGAGCGAGACGCGCGTCGCGGTCCATCGGATCGTCGACCCCGGCCATCAGCAGTGCAGCGAATGCCCGACTCGCTTCGTCCTTCGTCGATCCAGGTGGCCCGACGAACAGGTACGCGTGGACGGGATCGAGCGCGGCCTGCGACAGCGTTGCAACGGCCTGCTCCTGATCGAGGACGCCATCCCACACCGAACCGGTCACAACTGCAGCCTCTCGGCGACGACCCGACGGATGTTGGCGCCGACCTCTTCCATGCCGGCCGCGCCGTCCACGATCGCCCAACGGTCCGGATCGAGATCCGCCATTGTCCTGAAGCCGGCGCGGACCCGAGTGTGGAAGTCGTCGTCCTCGCGTTCGAAGCGATCGAGTTGTCGACCGCGCATCCGCCGTTCGAGCACCTCTGTCGGTGTATCGATCAACACCACGAGGTCGGGCCATCTCGACTCGATCGCCCAATCGTTGATGCGGCGGATCTCGTCGAGGGGCAGGCACCGGCCGTACCCCTGATATGCCAATGCGGAGTACACGCTGCGATCGCTGACGACGTGGCGCCCGGCTGCGAGGGCGGGCGCAACCACCTCGTCGATGTGCTGCGCCCGATCAGCCGCGGTCAGCAACGCCTCGGCCCGATGGGAGAGGTGCGTCAACGTGGTGTCGTGGAGGATCATCCGAATGCGCGCCCCGATGTCGGTGCCACCGGTTTCACGGGTCAGCACGGCACCGAGATGCGCCGCGAGCCGGGCGGCGTGGGTGCTCTTGCCCGTTCCCTCCGCACCCTCGAGAGCGATGTACCGACCCGTTCCCATACCGGGCGCACCATATCGACCTCGACAACCGTCCCGATGGATCTGTTAGTCTGTGAATGAGATATTGATCCCAGATTATGGGACACCGTGACACGAGGAAGCGAAGTGAATCACATGTGGATGATCGTGACCGTGGCCGCGGCGATGTTCCAGACATCGAGAACGGCGATGCAACAGCGCCTGCGGGCCTTGCTGTCGGTCAGCGGCGCAGGATTCGTCCGCTACGTGTGGGGGGCACCGATCGCGTTCGCCGCCGTCATCGGCATGCACCTCGCCGGACAGCAGCTGCCGTCGCCGCCGCCGAGGTTCTGGCCCCTCATCGCCGGTGGCGGGTTGGCCCAGATCATCGCCACGATCCTGTTGATCAGCGCGTTCGACGCCCGCGGGTTCGCCGTCGGAACCGTGTACTCGAAGACGGAGGTCGTTCAGGTGGCTGTGTTCTCGGCGGTCCTACTGGACGAGACGCTACGGCCGTTCGGATGGCTTTCGACGGTGCTGTGCATGGCAGGTGTGGTGCTGCTCGCAGGCGGTCGCGCGATGGTGCGACATCCCGATCGGGCCGCGGTCCTCGGTCTGCTCGCCGGGACGGGATTCGGTCTTGCGGCCGTCGCGATACGCGCCGCGACGCAAGCGCTCGGCGATGCGCCTGCGCTCGTCCGCGCCGTCGTCGCGTTGGCCGTCATGAACACGATTCAGACCGTGGTGCACGGTGGATACCTTGCCGCTCGCGAGCGCGGTCAGATCCGCCTCGCGTTTCATCATTGGCGCTCGAGCTCCGTTGTCGGCGTGCTCAGCGTCTGCGGTTCGGCGTGCTGGGCATGGGCGTTCGCATTGCAGAACGCCGCGAAGGTGCGAACGTTCGGTCAGGTCGAACTGCTGTTCACGTTCGCCGTTGCGCATTGGTGGCTGCGCGAGCGCAACACGCGCCGCGAGCTTGCCGGAGCCGGTTTGGTGCTCGCCGGTGTGATCGGCGTGATGATCGCGGGGTAACCGCAGCTCAGCTCGCCGTCTTCTTCTTCGCCGGAGCCTTGCGCGGCGCGGCCTTCTTCGTCGCCGCCTTCTTGGTCGCCCGTGCCTTCTTCGCCGGCGCGCCGCCGCGCTCGATGATCGCCTCACGCCGTACCGCCAGCAGTTCGTACGCGCGCTCAGGTGGCATCGCGTCCAGCCGGTCACCCTTCGACAACGACGCGTTGGTCTCGCCGTCCGTCACGTACACACCGAACTTGCCGTCCTTGGCGACGACGGGTTTGCCACTGACCGGATCGTTGCCGAACTCGCGTAGCGGGCCCTTCGCCGCCATGTTCGTGGCGCCGCCGCGCCGGAAGACCTTCGGCTGCGAGAAGATCTGCAGCGCGTCGTCGAGCGTGATCGTCAGCAGTTGCTCTTCGTTCGTGATGTTGCGGAAGTCCTTGCCCTTCTGCACGTACGGTCCGTAGCGGCCGTTGTTCGCGGTGATGGGCTCGCCGTCGGCTGGGTCGACGCCGAGCGTTCGCGGCAGCTGCAACAGCTCCTCTGCCTCGTCGACGGTGACCCGTTCGAGCACCATGGTCTTGAACAGGCTCGCCATCCGCGGCTTCTCCAATCCGGGTGGCAAGTTGTCGGGCGTCCCCCACTGCACATAAGGCCCGTAGCGCCCGCTCTTGGCGAACACTGGGTAGCCGTTCAGTTCCCCGATCGGCTCGTCGCTCTTCGGCATTGCCAGCAGCCTCAACGCGGTCTCGACGGTGAGCTCGTCCGGCGTCAGGTCGTCGGGGACGCTGGCGGTGTCGTCGCCGCGCTTCACGTACGGGCCGTACTTGCCCGGCTTCACGACGATCTCTCGACCGTCGGGGTCGAGTCCGATCGGGAAGGTGTTGATCTCCGCCGCGTCGATCTCGTCGAGGTTCTCCTCGACCAGGCGCTTGAGGCCGGGCAGCTTCTCGTCGTCGTCGCCGAAGTAGAAGTCGTGCAACCAATCCTGCTTCTGGCGTTCGTTGCGAGCGATCGAGTCGAGGTCTTCCTCGATGCGTGCCGTGAACGCGTAGTCGACGAGCTCGCCGAAGTGCTTCTCCATCAGACCGACGACGGCAAACGCGGTCCACGTCGGCACCAGCGCCTGACCCTTCTTCCACACGTAGCCGCGGTCCTGCACCGTTTGGATGATCGACGCCCACGTCGACGGTCTGCCGATGCCGAGCTCCTCCAACCGCTTCACCAACGACGCCTCGGTGTACCGGGCGGGCGGTGATGTCGTGTGCCCGTTCGGTGTCAGCGACTCGATCGGCACGACGGCGCCGACGGCGAGCGGCGGCAGCAAGGCCTCGCGATCGTCATCGCCTGCCTCACTGTCGTCGACCGATTCGACGTAGACCTGGCGATACCCGGCGAAGCTGATCGTGGTACCGCTGGCAGCGAACACAGCAGCGGTGATCGCACCGTCGCGCGTCGCGTCGGGCGCGTTCGCGGCCAGTCGCACGGTGACGGTGACACCGGTGGCGTCGGCCATCTGCGATGCCAGCGTGCGCTGCCAGATCATGCGGTACATCGCGAGCTCTTGGCCGTTGAGCTCCGCGGCCAGCGAATCCGGACTCCGCAACGGCGTGGATGGACGGATGGCCTCGTGGGCCTCCTGCGCGTTCTTCGTCTTGGACGAGAACTGCCGCGGTGACGGCGACAGGAACCGATCGCCATAGCCGCGCCTGACCTCGGCGCGCACCGCCGACAACGCCTCGTCGCTGAGCGTGACGTTGTCCGTTCGCATGTAGGTGATGTAGCCGCGCTCGTACAAGCCTTGGGCGACACGCATCACCTGTGACGCGCTGAGGCGAAGCTTGCGACCGCCCTCCTGCTGCAACGTCGAGGTCATGAACGGTGCCTTCGGCGCGCTGCGATAGGGGCGTTCTTCGACGGAGCTGACCGTGAACTCCGACCCCTGGAGGCTATTAGCGAGCGCCGTGGCGCGGGCCTCGTCGAGGACGACGGCGTTCTTCTTGGCGACGCCGTCGCTACCGAAGTCCTTCCCGGTGGCGACCTTGGCGTCGTCGAGCGCGACCAGGGTTGCGTGAAAGGCGGGCGACGTCGCAGTGAGCAACTCGATGTCCCAATATCCGGCCTGCACGAACGCGATGCGTTCGCGCTCGCGCTCGACGATGAGACGGACGGATGGACTCTGCACGCGGCCAGCAGAAAGACCTCGGTTGACGCGGCGCCACAGCACCGGCGACACCTCGTATCCGTACAACCGGTCGAGCAGACGGCGGGTCTCGGCGGCATCGACGAGGCCGTAGTCGATCCCCCGAGGGTTGTTGACGGCGTGGTCGATCGCCGTCTTGGTGATCTCGTGGAACACCATTCGCTTGACCGGGATCTTGGGCTTCAGGTACTCGACGAGGTGCCAGCTGATGGCTTCCCCCTCGCGATCCTCGTCCGTCGCGAGGTACAGCTCGCTGGCGTCTTTCATCAGCACACGCAGGTCTTTCACGACCTGAGCGCCACGGACCGTCAGCTCGTACGTCGGCTTGAAACCGTTGTCGACATCGATCGAGAGACCCTTGCTCGGCAGGTCCGCGACATGGCCGACGGAGGCGCGGACGTCGAACGCGTTCCCGAGGAACTTGGAGATGGTCTTGGCCTTCGCGGGCGATTCGACGATGACGAGTGGTTTGGCCATGGCGTTCGTATCGCTACGTGATGGCAGGGGTCGTTGTCAAGCCGCCTTCATGCGGCGACGACGGATTCGCACACCCCGCGCGCACCGTCGATCACGACGTTGACCCTGTCGCCCGGCGTCAGGTTCGCAGCGGCCGACCCCGAGACGTGAACGGACACCAGCACATCGGTGACGTCGAGTCGCACACCGACGATCGTTGCCGCGCCCTGGAACGTGCGCGCCGTGACGGTTCCCGGCATTCCCGTGGCGACACCGTTTCCGAGCGACATGTCTTCGGGTCGAACGAGGAAGAGCACCGAGTCGCCGGCCGAATGCTGACCGACCGCCGGCGTGGGCACGATGTACTCGCCGACCGCGACCGCATCGGGGCCGCGCACGATCGCGGGAAGCTGGTTCATCGAACCGACGAACCGGGCGACGAACGCACTCGCCGGATGGCGGTACACCTCCGTCGGCGGGCCGAGCTGCTCGAGACTTCCGTTCGACATGACGCCGACGCGATCGCTGATGGCCAACGCCTCTTCCTGATCGTGCGTGACGAACAGCGTCGTGATGCCGAGCTCGGTCTGGATTCGGCGGATCTCGTCGCGCAACGTGGCGCGCACCTTGGCGTCGAGCGCGCTGAGTGGCTCGTCGAGGAGCAGTACTTGTGGCCGGATGGCGAGGGCTCGGGCGAGCGCAACGCGCTGCTGCTGGCCACCCGAGATCTGGTGCGCATAGCGGTTCGCCATCGGTCCGAGTTGCACGAGCTCGAGCATCTCGTTGACGCGCTGGTGCCGCTCCGCCTTGGCGATGCCGCGAGTACGGAGGCCGTACTCGACGTTGCCGGCAACGGTGAGGTTGGGGAACAGGCTGTAGCTCTGGAAGACCATGCCCATGTTGCGCTTGTGCGGCGGCTGGTTGGTGATGTCGTTGCCGCCGACGAGGATCCTGCCGGAATCGGCACGCTCGAAGCCCGCGGCGATGCGCAGCGCAGTCGTCTTGCCGCAACCACTCGGCCCGAGCAGGCTGATGAGCTCGCCGTCGTGGACCTCGAGGCCGAGACCTTCGAGGGCCGTGTTGGCGCCGAACGTCTTGCGAACGTTGTCGAACGTGAGCGACGTCATATGCCCTTCCCCTTTTGTATGCCGGAGAACGCGACGGTCGTCGTATCGACCGGAGCCGTGCGACGGCGAGATTTTCCGCGGGTCAACAACGTGAACAAGCCGAGCAGCGCGGTGCTGCCGACGAGTGTGAACAGCGCCAGCGCGATACCGCCTTGGGCGACACGACCGATGTAGTCGAAGACGAACGTCGGGAACGTCTGCTTGGAGAGGTTGCGGGCGATCGTGAACTCGCCGAGGACGACCGCCGCCGTCAGGAACGACGACGACACGATGCTGGCGGTGAGGTTCGGCAGCAGCACACGTCGCATCGTCGCCGGCCAACTGGCACCGAGGCTGCGCGACGCGTCGACCAACGTCTGGACGTCGATCGACTTGATGCCGGCGTCGATCGAGCGGTAGGTGAACGGGAGCGCCATCACGACGTAGAACGGCACGAGCGCGTAGTCCGAGTTGAGGAACCATCGAGCATTGGGTCGGAAGAACCCCGACACGCCGGCGACCAATGCGATCGGGGGGACGACGTACGGCAAGACGGTGAGGAACTCGACGACTGCACGAGCCTTCGGCAACTTGAGGTGGACGAACAATGCCGTCGGCAGCAGCAGGGCAATCGTGACGATCACCGTGCCGGCCGCGAGACGAAGGCTGAGGAACAGCGTCTTGCCGAAGCTCGGGTCCTTGAACGCGTCGGTGAGTGCGCCGAACGACCATCGCTTGAACAGCGTCGACCAGTTCAGCAACGGCATCGGCACCTTCTGCAAGGCGAAGCGCGTCATCGACAGCAGTGGTGCGAGGAAGAACAGCGTCGCGGCGATCAGGACGATGTTGGGACCGACGCGTCCGAACCGCTGCCGGCGCACCGGCTCGGCAGTCGGCGGGTTCTCGACCGCTTCGACCGCCGGGGTCGTGACTACGAGCGCCATCGTTCGGCCCTCTTTCGTAGGAGCAGGTAGCCACCCATCGAGATGGCCATGATCACGATCATCCAGGTCGCGAGTGCGAACGGCATCGGCGAGCGACCGGCGACATCACCGGCAAGGAAGAAGCTGATCTTCACCGGCACGAGGTTGGCCTGTGTGTTGAGCGCGTAGACAGTGGCGAAGGCACTGAACGCGTTGGCGAACAGCAACAAGAAGCCGCCGAGCATCGACGGCGCAAGGATCGGCAGGCCGACACGACGCCAGTACGTCCACGTCGTCCCGCCGAGGTTCGACGAGGCCTCACGCCACGACGTCTTCAGCCCGTCGATCGCAGGCAGCGTCACGAGGAACATCAACGGCACCTGGAAGTACATGTACACCGTCGTCCAACCCCAGAAGCCGGTGATGTCGAACCAGTTGGTGTTGTACAACTTGTAGCCGGCGCCGCCGATCAGCTTCGTCGCGAGACCCTGTCGACCGAGGAGCGTGATGAACGCGAACGCGAGGATGACGCCGCCCATGTTGGCAGCGACGCCACTGAAGGCGGACACGAGCGAGCGCAACCACTTCGGCCGGGTCGCAGTCGCTGCGGCGTAGGCCAAGAGCGTTCCGAGGATCACACCGAGGAACGCGGTGACGAACGAGACCTTCAGCGATGTCGTGAACGCGGCGCGCTCCGTCGTGATGGCATCGCTCATCCCTGTCCACGTGAAGCTGCCGTCATTGGCGATGAACGCCTTGCGGATGACGCCGTACGTCGGCAGGAGCAGGAAGAGACCGAGGAACAAGAAGAACGGCAGCAATCCGAGCCAGGCCCGGCCGTTTCGGACTCTGGCAGTCTTGGGGGCCGCACCAGTGGTGCGGCCCCCTTCGACTTGGATCAGCTCGACAGACACGGTCGATTACTTGTCGGCCACCATTGGGCCCCAGTTGTCCTGGAGGGCCTGATTGGCCTTGTCGACCTGAGCTGCGGTCTGGAACGCGACCTTGGCGAGCAGATCTGCCGGGGGCAGGTTCTTCTTCGCGTCGGCCGTGATCTTGCCGGACTTCTCCAGCTCGGCGAACCGAGCGGGCATCGCGCCACCCTGCAGGTATCCGAGTGCGCCTTCGTCGCTCAAGATGTGCTCGACCCACAGCTTGGAGCAGTTGGGGTGCGGCGAGCCCTTGATGACGCCCTGGGCGTAGTAGCCGCCGTACACACCGTCACTCGGGAAGTTGACCTCGACGGTGAAACCAGCGTCTTGGATCTGCTTCGCCAGGCCCGGGTAGTTGTAGCTCCAGTCGAGTGCGATCGGCGTCTCACCAGAGATCACGGTCGCCTGCGTCACTTCGGTCGGGATCAAGTTGCCGGACGCCTTGAGGTCCGCGAAGTACTTGATGCCGGGCATGATGTCGTCGGCGCTGCCACCATTGGCCAGCGCAGCCGCCATGACCGCGGCGTAGGCGGACCCTGAGGTACGCGGGTCGCCGTTGAGGGCAACTTGACCCTTGTACTCCGGCTTCTTCAAGTCGGCCCACGTCTTCGGTGCGTTCGGCACGATCGTCGTGTTGGTGCCGATCGAGATGATGCCGTAGTACGCCGCGACCCAGTTGCCGCCCGGATCCTTGAGGTTGTCGGGGATCTGATCCCACGTGGTCGGCTTGTAGGGCTCCCACAGGCCTTCATCGGTTGCGATCTGTGCCTTGGCAGGGCTGACGTCGACGGTGTCGGGCATGTCGGCCTGACCCTTCAGGTTGACCACCGAATCGAGCTCTTCCTGCGAGGAGAAGTTGGGGTTGGCGACGGGGTTGTCGACACCCGGGTACTTGTCGCGGAAGCTCTGCAGGATGCCCTTGTAGTTCGCCCATTCATCGGGCAGCGCGATCAGGTTGACCTTGCCCTCGGCCTTGCATGCGTCGGCGAGCGCCGACAGGTCGCTCGCGCCGCCGCTTGCCGCGGTGGTCGCAGATCCTGCTGCGGTCGTTGCCGTTGCAGCAACTGTCGCGGCCGGCGCGGTTGTTGCAGCCGGTGCTGCGGTTCCAGCCGACGTCGCGGCCGGCGCGGCAGCGGTGTCGGATGAGGCCTTGCTGTCGCTGCCGCACGAGATCAGCAAGAAGCTGAGTGCGGTGAGCGACGCCACGGTTCTATGAGTAGTCCTCGGTGTCATCATTGACCTCCAGTTCACGGATGGGTTGGACGAACGCGAACCGTAGCAGGACACCGTCGAACCACGATCAGGCGAACGTTGCGCCCTGGCAACCAGAGGGTCAACCCACGGTGAACTTCAGACGAGAACGGACTCGGGCTCCGGTTCCGGCTCGACGTCGTGATGCCCTTCGACGTTGATCTTCGGGAGGAAGCGATCGAGCGACTTCGGGAACCACCAGTTG
>DASWRR010000185.1:0-3930 GCA_036403055.1 Ilumatobacteraceae bacterium
CGTGGAAGTGGCACAGCACACACGTCGACGGTTACGACGAGTCGCCCTC
Organism: Ilumatobacteraceae bacterium; assembly: GCA_036403055.1. Classification (GTDB taxonomy): domain Bacteria; phylum Actinomycetota; class Acidimicrobiia; order Acidimicrobiales; family Ilumatobacteraceae; genus JAENVT01. Next base: position 50 of record DASWRR010000185.1, read on the forward strand.
GCCCTGACGCTGCCGGTCGAGCCACCCGAGCAGCACCGCGATCGCCCGCGGATCGAGCCGCAACCGATGGCCGGCGCCAGGCATCAATCGCAGCTCGGCAGCGCCGTGCGCTTCCGCCAACTGTCGCGCATCGACGGTCGGCACGCTGTCGTCGTCGTCGCCGTGCATCACCAACAGCGGCCGTGGCGCGAGCCGTCGCGCCGCGTCGACCGGACGGAACCGACGGAGCTCGCGGGCCCATTCATCGAACGACGGCGGAAAGCTCGGCGTGCGGATCGCGCCGATGTCGCGAGCGTGCTCGAGGAATCGACGTGGTTGCGCGGCCCAGTCGTCGAAGTCGGCGCGAGGGCTCAGCAGCGCTGCGCCGCGCACCCGCGGATCGTCGGCCGCGACGCACGTGACGACCGATCCCCCGGTGTTCGTACCGACCAGCCAGATCCCCGTCGGCGCGGTCTCGAAGATGAGGTTGTCGATTGCCGCACGAAGGTCGTCGACCCAACCCTGCAGTGAGAAGTCGCCCTCACTGGTGCCGCAGCCGCGAAAGTTGAACGTCATCGCCGCCCAGCCGAGCTCGTTGGCCATGCGGTCGATCAGTTCCGGGAAGGTCCCGGCGCTCTGGCGCGCATCGAGTGGTCCGATCGGGAAGCCGTGACACAGGATCACTCCGGGAAGCGGTCCATGCCGCCCAGCCGGGCGCGCCAGGTAGCGCGCCAGCGTGAGGTTGCCCGATCGGAACTCCCCGTTCACACCGCGGCTTACGCTCTCGGCTTGCGATGGCGACGGGTGAGGCCCGGGCGGGCCAACTCGTAGCCGCGGTTACGAGCCTCGACGAGCGTGTCGGGACCGAAGCACAGTCCCGTCTCGCTGTCGACGATGTCGTCGATCACTGCTGCGTCCTCCCACGTGTCGAGGTCGTAGACGAGCTGGGTTCTCTTGTCGCCGAGGAACCTGTGGTGCTCGAAGCGAGACGGCCGCTGCATGACGCTCGACGCTAGCGCGATGATCCGTCGATGCGATGATGACCCGGTGCCCGACCGCATCGAGTTCTTCTTCGACCCGATGTGCCCGTGGGCCTACCAGACCTCTGTGTGGATCCGCGACGTTCGCGCCCAGATCGGTCTCGACATTCGGTGGCGATTCTTCTCGTTGGAGGAGATCAACCGGCCGGAGGGCAAGCGGCATCCATGGGAGCGGCCGCTGGCGTACGGATGGACACCGATGCGCGTCGCCGCGTGGTTGCGACGCACCGACATGGACTTGTGCGATGCGTGGTACGAGGCATGCGGACGCGCGCTGCACGTCGACGGACGCCGTTTCTACGAGCGCGACACCGCCATCGAGTTGCTCCAGTCCATCGGCGCGCCGATCACGGCTTGGGACGACGCGATCGCCGACCCGACGACGCACGACGACGTCCACGCCGACCACGACCACGCAGTCGCGACATACGGTGGCTTCGGCGTGCCGATCATCGTGCTGTCGACAGGTCGGGCGATCTTCGGGCCGGTGGTCGTGCCGGCCCCGACAGGACACGAGGCGATCAAGCTGTGGAACCTGTGCACGACATATTCGGAGATCGACGGCTTGTTCGAGATCAAGACGCCGAAGACGACCACCGACCTTCGCATGATCGCTCGACAGTTCGAGCCGTATCTCGGCGCTCGGCAGTGGGCCACCATCGAGAACGCCGCACCGTGAGAATCCGATGATTCCGACAGAGACGATCGACAACCTCGAGACGACCTGGCGATCCGTGTCAGCACTCGGCGCAGAGCTCGACGAAACCGAGTGGAAGTCGCCGACGGACCTGGCGGGCTGGACGGTTCAGGACAACCTCGCTCACCTCATCGGGACCGAGCGGATGTTGCAAGGGCTGCCCGGCGCGGCCGCACCCCCTGAGGTCGGCGCGCATGTGAAGAACCCGATCGGTCAGTTCAACGAAGCGGAGGTCGAAGCGCGTCGCGCCATGTCGGGCGCCGACGTCCTCGGTGAGTGGAACGATCTCGTCGAGCTTCGTCTCGCAACACTTCGCGGTGCCGACGACGCGTATTTCGCGAAGGAGATGTCGACGCCGACTGGTCCGGGGACGATGGCGGATTTCCTGCACATCCGGGTGCTCGACTGCTGGATCCACGAGCAGGACATGCGCCGAGCGGTAGGACGCGCCGGCCACCTCGACGGTGCCGCCGGTGAGCACACCGTCGATCGGCTGCTGCGAACGCTGCCGATCGTCGTCGGCAAGCGCGCCGCGACGCCCGAAGGTGGCGCGGTCGTGCTCGACATCGTCGGCGGCATCGCCCGTCACGTCGTGTGCGAGGTCAACGGCGGGCGGGCCGCGGTCGTCGCCGCGCCGACGTCGGCACCCCTCGCGACGATCACAATGGATCCCGAGGCGTTCATCGTGCTGGCGACGGGCCGATGCGCGGCATCGTCGCTCGGCGACCGGGTCGCGATCGCGGGTGACATCGATCTCGGCCGGCGAGTCGTCGATCAACTCAACATGATGATCTAACCGGCTTCGAGCTCCGGAGGCGGCACATCCGGGTCCGTTGCCGGCGGGCCGACCGCGCCGATCGCCTCGAAGTACGCGTGATGGGCGTCGACCACGTTGACGACGTCGACATCGTCGACGATCACGATCCCGTTGCGTTCGGCCTCGCCGAGGAGGTAACCGGTCAACGTGTCCTCGGTGACGACGACGGGCGTCGAGATGTCCTGGCGGCGATCGACGACGTTGAACGGTTGCAGACCCTTCGCGTGAAGCCACCGCATGTGGAACGTCAGCAGTTGCTCCAACTCGTCCGGCGTCAGATGCGATTGCGTCGTCGGCGACAGGTACTCGGCGACGAACTCGACTGCCTCGTCGACGACGTAGACAGAGCGCGGTGCTACCGAGTCGAGCCGGCGCGCTTCACGGCCGACGACGACCGCCGCGATCGCGAACGTGCACAACGCGGCCACCACGATGAGGGCGAGCGTGATGCCAGGCATGTCTCGCTCACCCTATCCACGACCGATTCGATCGATTCAGCGTCGCGTCACGCGGTCAGAACAGGTATCCGACGACATCGACGATGAACTGCGTCGCGCTCGGTCCGCTCGTGATCTTGACCTGACCGGACGCGTCGACCGCGACCTGCGTGCTGACCGCGAACGTCTGGTTGTTGGCGAACCAGTTGATGCTGCTCGTCGCCGGTTCGGTCGTTGCCGCGCTGTACATCTTCAAGTAGCCGCCGGCAACCGTCTCGGTGACCGTCAACGTCACGATTGCGGCCGTCGCGCCGGCGGGGACCGCGACGACACGTGCCCCCTGACCATCGACACCTGTGGTCAGCGGAATCGTCCGTGTCTCGCCCGCGGCGATCTTCGGTCCGTTGTTGGCCCGTGAGTCGTAGGCGCGCAACGGAGCGGCGAGCATGTGTGCCTCACCCGCCGGGATCGGGCCCTTGCTGAGCTGGCCGCGGATCGCGCCATTGGGGAAATCCGTGGTGTGCACGTTGACATAGAAGTTGCCGGGGTTGTCGATGATCTGTTGCACGACGGCCGGCGCTGCCGATGAGCATCCAGTCGCGCTGCTCGCGCCGAGGTTCGAGAACGGGACGATGATCACACCGTTGACGCCCGGGCCCCCGGCGTGGATGTGCGCCTGAATCGGCGGCGCGAGGATGCCCGTGTAGTTGAGGTCCCAGCAAATCTCAGCGCCGCTTGGTTGGTTGTTGCCGTCATTGATGATGTCGATCGTCACGGCCGCCGTGCCGGCACCATCCGGATCGCCGGTCGGCGACTCGTTGGTGCCGAGCAGTCTGGCGATGTACGGCGTCTGTGCCTTCTGGAAGAAGTTCTGATTGCCGTTGTTGTTGCGGGCGTTGCCGAACGCGATG
>DASWRR010000186.1:0-6137 GCA_036403055.1 Ilumatobacteraceae bacterium
ACCAGGTGTTCCCCGACCGCGATCACTTCGGTCGAATCTTCTTCAACCAGGCACAGCTCTCCAAGCAGGCGATCGCCCAGATCGCTGCCGTCATGGGTTCGTGCACCGCGGGCGGCGCGTACGTGCCGGCGATGAGCGACGAGGCCGTGATCGTTCGTGGTCAGGGCACGATCTTCCTGGGCGGCCCGCCACTGGTGAAGGCGGCGACCGGTGAAGTCGTCACGGCCGAGGACCTCGGCGGTGCCGAGATGCACTCGACTGTCTCGGGCGTCACCGATCATCTTGCCGAAGACGACCAACACGCTCTCGAGATCGTGCGCTCGATCGTGTCGACGCTCCCCCTCGGAGATCCACCACCGTGGGACGTCCTCGATCCTGAGGATCCCGTCGTGGATCCGGAGCAACTGCACGGCGTCATACCGGCCGACGATCGCACGCCGTACGACGTTCGCGAGGTGATCGCGCGCCTCGTCGATGGCAGCAAGTTTCGTGAGTTCAAAGAGCTCTACGGTCGAACGCTGGTCACCGGATTCGCCCACATCTGGGGTCATCCAGTCGGCATCATCGCCAACAACGGTGTGCTGTTCTCCGAATCAGCATTGAAGGGCGCGCACTTCATCGAGCTGTGCGATCAGCGGAAGATCCCGCTGCTGTTCCTCCAGAACATCACGGGGTTCATGGTCGGCCGAGAGTACGAAGCGAGCGGCATTGCCAAGCACGGAGCGAAGATGGTCAACGCCGTGGCCACCGCTCGCGTGCCCAAGCTGACGGTCATCATCGGTGGCTCCTACGGGGCGGGCAACTACAGCATGTGTGGCCGGGCGTACTCGCCACGGTTCCTCTGGATGTGGCCGAACGCGCGCATCTCGGTGATGGGTGGCGAGCAGGCGGCCTCCGTGCTGGCCACGGTGCGACGCGATCAGTTGGAGGGCAACGGCGAGGAATGGAGCGCGGCCGCGGAGGACGAGTTCCGCCGACCGATTCGCGAGCAGTACGAACGCGAAGGCCATCCATACTTCTCGACAGCGCGACTGTGGGACGACGGAATCATCGAACCCGGCCAGACACGGATGGTGCTGGGCCTCGCGCTCGGCCTCGTCGGTCGAGCCCCTTTGAGTACCGTCGGCTACGGCGTGTTCCGAATGTGAGCGGGTCCATGTTCGACACTGTGCTCGTCGCCAACCGCGGCGAGATCGCGGTCCGCGTGACCCGCACGTTGCGGGCGATGGGCATCCGCTCGGTCGCTGTGTACAGCGACGCCGACGTCGACGCGCGGCATGTGTTCGAGGCGGACGTTGCACGGCGCATCGGCCCCGCGTCCGCTGCGCTGAGCTATCTGTCGGTCGAGCGCATCATCGAGGCAGCCCTCGCCACCGGCGCGCAGGCATTGCATCCCGGCTACGGGTTCCTGGCCGAGAACAGCGCGCTTGCGCAGGCCTGCGCCGACGCCGGAATCGTCTTCGTCGGACCACCAGCCGCAGTCATCGAAGCGATGGGCGACAAGATCCGCGCCAAGGCGACCGTCGAGCAGCGCGGCGTCAACGTCGTCCCTGGCGTGTCGGGCGCGGGCTTGGACGACGCGGAGTTGGCCGCGCTGGCGACCCCGATCGGGTTCCCCGTGCTGATCAAGCCGTCGGCGGGCGGCGGCGGCAAAGGCATGCGCGTCGTTACGACGCCCGACGATCTGCTCGGCGAGATCGCCGCTGCCAAGCGAGAGGCGTTGGGGGCGTTCGGCGACAGCACCCTGCTCGTCGAACGACTGATCGAACGGCCCCGCCACATCGAGGTGCAAGTGCTCGCCGACACGCACGGCAACATCGTGCACCTCGGCGAGCGGGAGTGCAGTCTGCAACGGCGTCACCAGAAGGTGATCGAAGAGGCGCCGTCCGCGTTCCTGTCCGACGAGCAGCGCGACGCGATTGCGGCGCAAGCGATTGCGGCCGCCGAGGCCTGCGGCTACGTGAACGCCGGAACGGTCGAGTTCATCGTCGCGGGCGACTCTCCCGACGAAGCCTTCTTCATGGAGATGAACACTCGGCTGCAGGTCGAACATCCCGTCACGGAGATGGTCTGGGGCGTCGATCTCGTCGAACTGCAACTGCGTGTTGCAGCGGGCGAAGCGCTGCCGTTCGCACAGGCCGACCTACGGCGTCGCGGTCACGCGATGGAAGCGCGCGTGTACGCGGAGGACGTGGCTCGCGGATTCCTGCCAACCGGCGGTCGCGTCATCGCATTGCACGAACCCGTCGACATGCCCAACGTCCGTATCGATTCTTCGTTGGTCATCGGTTCCGAGGTCGGTTCCAACTACGACCCGATGCTGTCGAAGGTGATCGCGTGGGGACCGGATCGAGCGACCGCGCGGCGGACTCTCGACGGGGCGCTCGCTTCGACGGCAGTGCTGGGGGTGACCACCAACATCGCGTTCCTGCGTGCCGTCCTCGCCGACCCGTCCGTTGCGGACGCAGCGATGGACACATCGCTTGTCGAACGGATCGCCGAGCAAGCGCCACCGCGATCGGCGCCTCCACAGATCGCCGCGGTCGCCGCACTGTGCCAACTCGCCGGTGGACGGAAAGGCGTGCACGCACGGCCACCATGGGACGACGTCAGCGGCTGGCGCATCGGTGAACCCGCGTGGCTGACGTGGCGCGGCGTCACGTCAGACGGAGAACACGTGACCGTCCAACTTCGTTCGACTCGAACTGCGAACCAATTCGAGGTCGTCGGCGTAGATGGCTCGACCGCCGTCGCGACCTTGCGGCTGCAGGACGGCGAGGGCAGCATCGAGCTGCGACACGAGACGACGCACGTTCGGGTCGCGACGAGCGGTCCAACCACGTGGATCGGATCCGACGGTGACGCGTGGAGCTTCACGGAGCGACAGCCGACGGCGCCCGGACGCGCGACGATCGATCACGGCGCCTCCATCGAGAGCCCGATGCCCGGAACGGTCATTGCGGTGCTCGTGGCCGCCGGCGACACGGTCGCAGTCGGCCAACCCGTCGTCGTCGTCGAGGCCATGAAGATGGAACACACACTGCGAGCTAGCACGGCCGGCGTCGTTGCCGACGTTCTCGCGCACGTCGGCGATCGCGTTGCTCTCTATCAGCTCTTGGCCGTCATCGAGCCAACCCGAACCTCAGAGGAGGATGATGGACTTCGACCTGTCTCCTGAACACGAAGCCTTCCGCAAAGTCGTACGAGATTTCGCAGAGCGCGAGATCGCCCCGCACGCCGCGAAGTGGGACGAGGACCACACGTTCCCACTCGAGACGGTGAAGGCCATGGGCGACCTCGGCCTGTTCGGGTTGGTCTTCCCCGCTGAGTGGGGCGGCGGCGACGGTGACTTCGCTTCGCTGTGCATCGCGATCGAAGAGATCGGCAAGGTCGACCAATCGATGGGCATCACGTTGTCTGCCGGCGTCGGCCTCGGCGCCAACCCGATCTTCCGCTTCGGTAGCGAAGATCAGAAGCAGCGATGGCTGCCCGACCTCGTCGCCGGCCGCGCCCTCGGCGCATACGGGCTCACTGAACCGGACGCCGGTAGCGATGCCGGCGCGACGCGCACACGCGCCCGCCGCGAGGGCGACAACTGGGTCATCGACGGCGCAAAGGCGTTCATCACCAACTCGGGTACGCCGATCACGTCGATCGTCACCGTGACCGCGCGAACCGATGATGGAATCTCGACCTTCGTGGTCGAAACCGGAACACGCGGCCTGACGATCGAACCCGCGTACCGCAAGCTCGGCTGGCACGCGAGCGACACACATGGCGTGATCCTCGACGGCTGCAGCGTGCCAGACCACCACCTCCTCGGCCCGCCGGGATCAGGGCTTCGCAACTTCCTCTCGATCCTCGACGACGGCCGCATCGCGATATCCGCGTTGGCGCTCGGTTGCGCACGTGCCTGCCTCGGATCAGCCCTCGAGTACGCCAAGCACCGAACTGCCTTTGGCGGCCCGATCGGCCGCAATCAGGGAATCGCCTTCGCCCTCGCAGATCTCGAGGTGGCCGTCGAGAACGCCGCGAACCTGACGTACAAGGCCGCGTGGCTGAAGGATCAGGGCCGACCGTTCACGCATGCTGCCGCCATCGCCAAGCTGTACTCCACCGAAGCGGCCGTCTCCGCGACTCGCGTCGCGACGCAGGTGTTCGGGGGCAGCGGTTTCATCGAAGAGAACCCGATTGCCCGGTTCTACCGTGACGCGAAGATCCTCGAAGTGGGTGAGGGCTCGAGCGAGATCCAGCGCATCGTGATCGCCCGCGGCCTCGGCCTACCAGTGTCGTGACGGGTCGTGATCGACGACCTTTCCGATCCCCCTTCCTCGCTCGCCGTCTCGCCGGTGTGAATCGAACACGGGGCCCGAAGCGGGGTTTGGGTGCCGATCACGACCCTGCCACGACGGCCCTTCGGCGTCTTGGCCGTTCGCGCCGGTGACGTAGGGCGGTTCGGCCGGGACGACGTTCACTTCCTCGAAGCGATGAAGTCGACCGCGGCGAGGATGCGCAACTCACCGCCGAACAGCTCCGGCGTGTCCACCATGTGGATCAGCGCACTGGTCTCGTTGGACAGGATGCCTGTCGAGTACGAGCGGGCCGGGGGCGCCCAGTTCGGCATGTATTCGGCGAAGACAGCCTGCAGCGCTTCATAGCTGTCGAAGTTCCATCCGAGCGTGGCGTCGATGTACGCAGCCATGTCGGGCGAGAAGTACGACATCGTCGCCTCGACGTCGCACGACGTCTTGGTGGCGAAGAACGATTCGAGCTCGGCGGAGAGCCGCGACGTCTTCTGGTCGCTGGTGGACGTGGTCATGGTGTGGTTCCTTCCGGGTGAGTCTGGACGCAGGCGCGTCAGATCAATGGGTTGTTGTGTGTTGTTGAGACGAGTTCGACCGCTCCGCGGCGAGGGCGCGCTAGGTGTCAGCGTTGCGACGAGTTCGGGTTGATCGGCGCGTCTTCGTCGTTGTCCGGGCGTCGCTGCTCAGCGACCACGTTCGGTTGCTTGCGACTTGAGTTGGTCGACGATGAGCTGCACAGTGTTGGCGATGACGTCCGGGATCCGCTCGAGCGGTAGGCCGTATGTGTCATGCATCGTCCACGATGCGTCAGCCCCGGACAGACTGAGCAGCATCGCCGTAGCATCTTCGGTTGCTCGTTGTGGTGCTCCGATCGCCGCGACCGATCGGCGGATCGCATCGAGCCGGACGGTTCGACGCCGCTGCCGCACGTCCTTCCAGACCGCGCCCGGGCTCGTGGCGAGGGCACGGGTGAGCGGTGTCTTGAGCGCATTGGCGTGGATGTCACGAAAGTAACGAGCCAGATCGTCGGGTCCGTCCGCCAACTGCACCCCGCTCGGGTAGAAGCGGCGATCCCACCATTCACCGATCGCGATGATCTGGGCATCGGCATTGGGGAAGTGCAGATGCACCGTGCGCACCGACACGCCGGCGCTCTCCGCCGCTTCGCTCGGCGACAACGTGTGTCGATCGGGCTCAGACAGCTGTTCGGCGAACGCCTCGAGGATCGCTTCGCGTGTGGCCGCCGCTTGCGCTTCCCGCTTGGGACTGACGTAGCGACGGCCTTGGGTCATAGGACGAACTCAATCTCATGATTGGCAGCGACACGCACCACTCCGGGGATGTCCGGTGGGCTCATCTCGACGTCGCGGGACACTTCGGTGAAGAACTTCGCCGCGTTGCCCTTGGTCACGATGGTGAGGAAGTGCGCATCGGTGATGTTCCGGTAGCCATGCGTCACGCCCGCCGGGACGTGCGCCACGCCACCCGGCTCGAGGTGATACGACTCGCCGTCGACGATCACTTCGAGCTCGCCAGAGATCACGAAGTACGCCTCTTCCCAGGGATGGTGGTGCGGCGGCGGACCCGCTGCAGCGGGCCCGCTGGTGTCGAAGATCTCGACCGACGAACCCATCGCGTTCGTGAGCAGCGGTCGCAAGGACTCGCCGAGCACAAACAGGTTGTCGCTTGCCTCGATGGTGTTGGTGGTTGCACTCATTGCTAGTCCCCTTGCGCCGTGATGATATTCGGATCGCAGTTCGCTTCAGTTGGATGTAGCGAACCGTTGGCGACCACTGTGCACTTCGCTGCATACGAATGCAACCAATTTCTTCG
>DASWRR010000187.1:0-2842 GCA_036403055.1 Ilumatobacteraceae bacterium
AGCACGGCGACATCGCGTGGGAGAGCGATCTCGTGGCCGCCCATCACGCACTGGAGCGCACTCCGATGGACACCGACAGCGATCCCGTCGTGATGAGCGAGGAATGGACGCTCGCCCATTCCAGGTTTCATCAGGCGTTGCTCGCCGCGTGCCCGAACCAACGATTGCGCAACATGGCATTGTCGCTGCGCGATGCCGCGGAGCTGTATCGACGGTGGTCGCGGCCGCTCGGCCACGACGACCACCGCGATGTGCCCGGCGAACACCGAGGGTTGGTTGCTGCGGCCCTGCGCGGCGATGGGAACGAAGCCGTTCGATTGCTGGACGAACATCTTCGCCGCACCACCCGAGCGCTGGCGACACGTGATCACGCGGTGACAACGTCGTGACGAACACCGATCTCTACACACACCACTCGAACCACAAGCACAAGGGGTAGCAACACGTCATGGAAGATCAGACCTGGCCCGCTCGGCCGATCTACAGCCGCCGTCGCGTCCTCGCGTTGGGCGGCGCTGCCGCGGCAGCCGCACTGCTCGCCGCGTGCGGGAGCGACAACAAGAACACGGCGGCGTCGACGCCGGCCGCAGGGACCACCGGTGGCACGGCCAGTGGCGCCGCCGACACGACGTTGGCGGCAGGCACGGCGGCACCGAATCCATCGGACACCGTCTCGGTGAACAGCACCGGTACGGCGTCGGGTGGCACGAATGCCGCGAAGTTCGGCGGTGGCGGCGGCGACGGCACCGTCAAGATCGGATTCACCGCGCCGCTCACCGGCGCGTTGTCGGGATTCGGCGAGGCCAACCCGTTCATCCTCGACGCGATCAACAAGCTGGCAGCCGACGGGATCATGCTCGGCGACAAGTCGTACAAGGTGCAGATCATCCAGAAAGACGTCGAGTCGAACTCGGACACGGCCGCGTCGCGTGCGGGTGAACTCATCACCGACGACGCCGTCGACTTGATGCTCTCGATCGCCACCCCGGAGATGATCAACCCGGTCGCGGACCAGTGCGAGGCGAACGGCGTGCCGTGCCTCTCGACCCTGGCGCCGTGGCAGCCGTACTTCTTCGGCCGCGGCGGCGATCCGGCGAAAGGCTTCGACTGGACCTATCACTTCTTCTGGGGAGCGGATCAGCTCGTCAAGGTGTTCGGCGACATGTGGAGCTCGGTGCAGACCAACAAGACCGTCGGTCTGTTGTGCCCCAACGACCCCGACGGCAACGCGCTCGCCGACCCGAAGACCGGTTTCCCTGCGGGCATCGCGGCGGCCGGTTACACCTTGGTCGATCCGGGTCGCTTCCAGACGCTCAGCGACGACTTCTCCAGCGTCATCGGCCAGATGAAGAGCGGCAACGTCGAAATCGTCGCCGGCATCCCGATCCCACCCGACTTCGCGACGTTCTGGAACCAGGCCAAGCAACAGGGGTTCAATCCCAAGCTCGTCACGATGGCCAAAGCCGTGCTGTTCGCATCGGCTGTCGAGGCGCTCGGTGACGCCGGCAACGGCCTTGCCAGCGAGGTGTGGTGGACGCCGAACCATCCGTTCAGCAGCTCCCTCACCGGCGAATCGTCGAAGGATCTGGCGGACAAGTACGAGGCATCCACGGGCAAGCAGTGGACGCAGTTCGTCGGCTTCGTGCACGCCCTGTTCGAGGTGTGCTTCGACGTCTTGGCCCGCGCCGGGAGCACCGACAAGCAAGCGATCTCGGATGCCGCTGCTGCGACGAACCTCAACACGATGGTCGGCCCGATCAGCTATGGCAAGAACGGCTTGCCGCGAAACGTCAGCCCGACGTCGTTGGTCGGCGGCCAGTGGAAGAAGGCCACCGGCGGCAAGTTCCCGTTCGAACTGCTCGTCGTCAACAACAAGCAGTCGCCGGAGATCCCCACCAACGGCGAACTCACGCCGCTCGCATAGACGTCCAATCTGTGGGGGCACTGCTGGAAGTCGTCGATCTGTCGAAGCGCTTCGGCGCGCTTCAGGTCGTGCAGGACTTCTCGTTCGACGTTGCCGAGGGTGAGGCCCTCGGCATCGTCGGTCCGAACGGCGCCGGCAAGACGACGCTGCTGAATCTCGTTGCCGGCGACCTGCGACCCGACAAGGGTGTCGTCAGGATCGCCGGCGACGATCTCACCAGGTTGCCGGCGCACGTGCGTTGTCATCGCGGTGTCGGGCGCACAGCGCAGATCCCGCGGCCGTTCGAGCGCTTGACCGTCTTCGAGAACGTGTTGGTCGGTTCGACGTTCGGAACGTCGGGGCGGTTGCAGGGAACGCGTGACGACGCCGCCTTCCACGGGCTCGAGCAAGCAGGGATGCTCGACAAGGCAAATGTCCTGGCCGGGTCCCTGACGCTCCTCGATCGCAAACGACTCGAGCTCGCCAGGGCGTTGGCGACGCAGCCACGGCTGCTGCTGCTCGACGAGATCGCTGGCGGCCTCACCGAGGCCGAGGTCCTCGAGCTGGTCGACACCATCAAGGAGATCCGCACGACCGGTGTTGCGATCGTGTGGATCGAGCACATCGTGCACGCGCTGCTGCGCGTCGTCGATCGCATGATGGCCGTCGATGCCGGGCGCAAGCTCATCGAAGGTGATCCGCAGACGGTGATGGCATCGGATGAAGTGCGCTCGGTGTACCTCGGCGACGACCTCGGAGCCGACACGTGAGCCTCCTCGAGCTCGACGCCGTCGATGTCGGATACGGCGACTTCCAAGCGCTCTTCGGGATCGACTTGCACGTTGCCGAAGCCGAGACCGTCTCGATCATCGGCGCGAACGGTGCCGGCAAGTCGACCTTGCTGAAGGCCATCGTCGGTCTGGTTCAGCCGATGCGCGG
>DASWRR010000188.1:0-3163 GCA_036403055.1 Ilumatobacteraceae bacterium
TGTTGTCGATCACGGTCGACGGCGCGCTCATGACCAGACGTCGCGGATCGATCGGGCGAGCTCGTCGGCGACGTTGATCGTCGCGTGAACGCCGTCGACCACGACTGCGCGCCCGCCGACGAGTACGTGGTGGACGTCGCCCGACGTGCCGGCGAACACGACGGCCGCCGCAGCGTCTCGTGGGTCGATCCCGGCGAGCCGCGTCGACGTCAACGACACCGTGGTGAGATCGGCGAGTGCACCGAGCGCGATGCGGCCACCATCGTGCCAACCGAGACTTCGGTAGCCCGCTTCAGTGGCAGCGGTCAACAGCTCGCCTGGCTGATGGGTGCCGCGCCGTAGCGACGCCAAGCGCTGGTCGAGCTCGATGCCGCGCATCTCTTCGAACGGATCGATCACCGCATGCGAGTCGCTCCCGATCGTCATCGCGATCCTCGCGTCGCGAAACGCGGCTGTCGGACCGATGCCATCGGCGAGATCGCGTTCGGTCGTGGGACACAGGCAGCACGTCGACCTCGCCTTGTGCAGTAGCGCAACGTCGACGTCGTTGAGATGCGTGGCGTGCACCGCGGAGAACCGATCATCGAGGACACCGTTGCGAGCGAGGAGCTCGACCGGGCTGCAACCGTGCACGGCGAAGCACTGCTCGTTCTCGGCGGGCTGCTCGCTGACGTGCGCATGCAGCGGTTTGTCGTGTTCCGCCGCCCAGTCGGCGACCACCGACATCGAACCTGGGTCGACGCTACGAACGGAGTGGATCGCAGCACCGATCTTCGCGTCGGAGTTCTCTGTCATCCGCTCGACACGCGCGACCCACTCCTCCGCGTCGCCGTCGCTGAACCGCAGCTGTGCCTCGTTCAGCTGCGACTCGTCCGTCATGCCGGCGCGCAGGTAGCAGGTGTCGAGGAGAGTGATCCGAATTCCCGCGGCGGCCGCGGCCTCGAGCAGGACTTCGCCCATCTCGTTCGGCCGGGCGAAGCGGGCACCGCCGCGGTCGTGGTGCAGGTAGTGGAACTCGCCGACGCACGTGAACCCGGCCATCACCATCTCGGCGAACGTCGCGGTGGCGAGATCTCGGTACTGCTCCGGGTCGAGCCGAAGCGCAAGGTCGTACATCCGGTCACGCCACGTCCAGAAGGAACCGGCTTCGCCATGCGTGCGTCCGCGCAGGGCGCGGTGGAACGCATGGCTGTGCGCGTTGGCCATCCCAGGCAGCGTCAGACCGGGAAGGACGTGCGCATCGTGCGGCGCGATCGCGTCGATCGTGACGTCCGTGATGCGATCTGCTTCCACCGTGATCGTCACGCCGGCGACAACCGAACCGTCCGCGTCACCCAACCACGCGAGCTCGCACCAGTAGGTGGTCACGATCCCACGCGAGCCACGAACTCCGTGATGCGTTCGACGAACGCGGCTCGATGAAATCGTTCGAACTGCTCCCACGTCGTGAACGTGGTCGAGTCGACGACCCGGTCGAGGAACAACTTGCCGTCGAGGTGATCGCACTCGTGTTGAAACGTGCCCGCCGTCAACCCGCGGCGTACCTCGTCGTGGGCCACGCCATCGCGATCGAGGTACTGGACGCGAACGTTGACGTGCCGCATCACCGAACCGCGCAGGTTCGGGACCGACAGGCAGCCCTCGTTGATCTCCACCAACTCTTCGTCGATCGGCTCGATGATCGGGTTCACGACGACGGTCAACGGAATGCGCGGCTTGTAGGGATACCGAGGGTTGTCGCCGACCTCTATCGTCGCGATGCGGATCGGCACACCGATCTGATTCGCGGCGATGCCAGCGCCGTTGGCGTGTCGCATCGTGTCGATGAGGTCATCGATGAACTGCTGGGTGTGCGCAGTTGCGAGCTCGTCGGTGGTGACTTCGCGCGCACGCTCGCGCAGCACCGGATGCCCGACGGTGACGATGTCGCGAACGGTCATGGCTGCTGCCCACTTCCTTCTCGCATCGGGATGCGCACGCCGCGCTCGTCCGCCACCTCGTTGGCCCGCTCGTACCCCGCGTCCGCGTGGCGGATCACACCCATGCCTGGATCGCTGACGAGAACACGGGCCAGCTTCTCGGCCGCCATGTCAGTGCCGTCGGCGACCACCACCATGCCCGCGTGGATCGACCGGCCGATCCCGACGCCACCGCCGTGGTGGATGCTGACCCACGTCGCTCCACTGGAGGTGTTGACCAACGCGTTGAGCAGCGGCCAGTCGGCAATCGCGTCGCTGCCGTCCGCCATCGCCTCGGTCTCGCGATAGGGCGACGCGACAGAACCGGAATCGAGGTGATCGCGGCCGATCACGATCGGCGCCGAGACCTCGCCGTTGCGAACCATCTCGTTGAACCGCAGTCCCAGCCGATGACGCTCGCCGTAGCCGAGCCAGCAGATGCGTGCCGGCAGCCCTTGGAACGCGACCTTCTCGCGCGCCAGCTTGATCCATCGGTGAAGCCCTTCGTCGTCGGGGAACTCGTCGAGCACGGCCTGATCGGTCGCCGCGATGTCGGCGGGATCACCGGACAGCGCGACCCACCGGAACGGCCCCTTGCCTTCGCAGAACAGCGGACGGATGTACGCCGGGAGGAAGCCGGGATAGTCGAACGCCCGGTCGAAGCCACCGAGACGGGCCTCGGTTCGAAGGCTGTTGCCGTAATCGAACACTTCACTCCCCTTGTCGAGGAAGCCGACCATCGCCCGGCAATGCGTCGCCATGCTGTCGCGGGCGCGCCGGATGAGCTCTTGCGGATCGGTCCGCGCGAGTTCCGCCGTTGCCTCCGATGTCAGGTCGGCCGGCACGTAGCTCAGCGGATCGTGCGCGCTGGTCTGATCGGTGACGATGTCGGCGGGGAAGTCCATCTCCAGCAGCTTCGGCACGAGCACGGCCGCGTTGCCGACCAATCCCACCGACAGGGGACGCTTGTCGTCGCGTGCACGAAGACAGCGAGCGATCGCGTCCTCGAGCGAGTCGGCGACCTCGTCGAGATACCTCGTCTCGACGCGTCGCCCGACGCGCCACGCGTCGACGTCGATGCACAAGGCGACCCCGTCGTTCATCGTCACGGCCAACGGTTGCGCGCCACCCATTCCGCCCAAGCCGGCGGTCAGCGTGATCGTTCCCGCAAGCGATCCGTCGAACTTCCGACGGGCGATCTCGGC
>DASWRR010000189.1:0-2878 GCA_036403055.1 Ilumatobacteraceae bacterium
CGGGATCAGACCGGCGCCGCCCACTGCGACGAAGGTGCCGTCGACGTTCGTCGGCATCTGCTGCGCGTAGGAGGAGTAGTCGGTCGTGTTCAGCGGCGGGAACACCCGCTTCGTCACCTTGCCGCCCACCGCGCAGAACTCTGCGATGAACCCTGCGGCCGACGTCCACGCGAAGCTGTAGTCGTCCGCCACGACTGCGGCGGTCTTCCAGTGCAGCTTGTTGTAGGCGAGGTCGCCCAGTCCGGCGTTCCACATCGCGCCGTCACCGTTGAAGCGGTAGAAGTTCGGCGCCCGAACCTTCAGGGTCGTGTCCTGCGCACCGGCAGAACCGTCGACGAAGGTCTTGGTCGGGTGCTGCTTCGCATAGTTGGCGACAGCGATCGACTCGTCACCGGACAGCGGGCCGATCATCACGTCCGCACCGAGCTGCTCCATGAGCCGCTTGGTCTCCTTGATCGCCGTGTCGGCCTTGTCGTTCGAGCAGCCGATGCCGACGAGCTTGAGCGGATGACCGCCGATCGAGCCGCCCTTCCAGCCCTTGCGCGGGTCGTTCGGGTTGACCGGCTTGGCACCGGCGTACTGCGACATCGCGGCGACCACACCCGCGAGGTCCTGACCGTCGAAGGAGCCGAAGGCACCCTGACAGTCGGAGAGCACGGCGACCTTGATGGTCGATGCCGTGCTCTTGGCAGTCGCTGCCGACGCGGCGACTGCGGCGACCAATACCGCGAGTGCCACGAACGGAATCAGCTTCCGCCTTTGCATTCCCCTACCCATTCCTTGCCCTCCTTTGAGCATTGCGGTTCGACTTCGAACCATGATCGTGCGACGAACTGGATGAATCTCCTACGGGCGAATCTATGCCGTCGTGCGTACGAGCCTCCTTTCAGACGGTGGGCTCGGCGTGCCCGAACTCGACCGGCATGCGGTCGGACGGGCCACGGCGGCGCCCGGCGAAGAGATTGACCACACGTTCCCAGAGGCCAACGAGACCTCCAGGTGATACGAGCACGATGACGAGGAAGATCGCCCCGATCAACGTGTGAAAACGCGGGCCGATGAAGCTGATGCGTTGCGAGTAGTTGTTGATGATGACGAAGAACAGAGCGCCGACCCACGCGCCCTCCAGCCGGTAGAGGCCGCCGACGACGGCGATCACCAGCAAGTCGATGGTCGCGCCGAGGTCGATCGACGCGGGGTCGATGTGGCCGTTCCACCAGACGAACAGCACGCCTGCGACCGCCGCGATGAAGCCGGCGAATCCGAAGGCGATGGTGCGGTGGAGCGGCACGTTGTAGCCGAGAGACGACATGCGCACGGGGTCGTCGCGCACTCCCTGCAGCGTCAGCCCGAACGGCGTCCGCACGAGGTACCGCAGAAGTGCGTAGACGAGGAGTGCGACGACGAGCGAGATGTAGTACAGGCGGTCGGTATGCGCGTCGACGTTGCCGACCGCGGACGGCGTCGGGATGCCACTGATGCCGCCGAAGCCGGAGACGTCAGTAACCTGACCGAAGAAGAGATTGGCGATCACCGAGTAGGTCAGCGTGATCATGAGGAAATAGATGCCGACGCTGCGATTCGCGAGGCTGCCGAACAGAAGCGCGATGCCGACGGCGACCGCGATGCCGAGGACGACGCCCCACCAGGGGTTCCAGCCGAGGTTCAGACCCTTGGTGTTCCCGTTCGTCGTCGCGTTGCCGAGCACGAACCCTGCGATGCCGTAGATCGCGACCTGCGCGAGAGACACCATGCCGCCGTACGCCGACAGGAAGATCAGGCTGGCGGCGGCGATGCCGAGGAACAGCATCTGCGTGAGGAGCTGGCCGACCCAGTAGTTCGACACGTAGAGCGGAGCGGTGACGGCGAGCACGAGCGCGAGCACCCCGACTACGCGGTCCGGCGTCACTGCAGGGCGGCGCGTCATGCGGGCCTACCGAAGAGGCCGAGCGGTCGGACGGCGAGCACGAAGGCGACGAGGACGAACGTGAAGATGATCGAGTAGTAGGTGTAGTTCGCCGGCAGGTATGCCGCCGCGAAGTTGCTCGTCAAGCCGAGCATGAGCGCGCCGATGGCCGCGCCGCCGAGTGACCCCATCCCGCCGATGATCACTACGACGAGCGAATAGAGCAACCAGTTGGCGTCCACCCCCGGGGCGAGGCTCGCGAAGGAGCCTCCGATGACGCCTCCGATCCCTGCCAGAGCCGATCCGACGATGAATGCGAGGGCGAAAGTGAGCTGGATGTTGATTCCGAGCGCGGAGACCATCGCCCGGTCGTCGACGCCGGCGCGGATCACCATTCCGGTCCGGGTGCGCTTGAGCCAGAGCCAGAGCAGCAGTCCGACGCCCACCGCGATCCCGAGGATCACGAGGCGCGTCGTCGTGTAGACGACGCCGGAGACGTGGATGTTCGTGAAGGTGTCGAAGTTCCGCGGCCAGGCGATGTCCTCGGCGACTCCGCCGAAGTGGGCGAGCATCTGGTCGGCGAGGATGATCGAGATCGCGATGGTGATCAACGCCTGGCGCAGATCCTGGCCCTGCGTCCAGCGGAGGAAGAGCTGCTGCATGAGGAGCCCCGCTGCCGCGACGATGAGCGTCCCGACGATGGCGGGGACGATCCAGTGCGTGAGGTTGACCTGGCCGCTCTGCAGTCCGAAGCCGCCGCCCTGCCCGACCATGTGGCGCTGGATCGTCAGCGCGACGTAGCCGCCGAGCAGGAAGAACGCGCCGTGCGCCATGTTCACGACGCGCATGAGCCCGAAGATCAGCGTGAAGCCGCTCGCCACGACGAAGTAGAGCCCGGCAGCGGTGACGCCGTTCAGCACCGTGATCACGAAGTCCTTGGGGTCGTGCACGGCCGAGCCGAACGACGTCGCG
>DASWRR010000190.1:0-3123 GCA_036403055.1 Ilumatobacteraceae bacterium
TCTCCGGCACCGTGTTCGCCAGAAGCGCAGCGGGCCTCACCGCTGCGCCGGTGTCGTGGAGTGAGGAGGCGTCGTATCGGATCCCGGTCGGGCTGTGGCGCGACATGATGGACCTCTACTTCCCGAACACCGGGTGGATTCGACTGCGCCGCGAGACACTTGACGTGCTGCAACAGTACAAGACCACGAGGGCACTGATGACGTGGGACGAAACGTTGGAGCGGCTATTGAAGGAAGCCGGGGAGGACGTGTGAGCACACCGGTGTCCGAGGAAACGATCGTGCGCGTCGACCGGTTCGCGTCGGCGCGCCTCGTCGCGGACACGGTGTTGTACGAGGGCTACGTCTTGTACCCGTACCGTGCCTCCGCCCAGAAGAACCAGTTGCGATGGCAGTTCGGTGTGCTGACGCCGCGCGAGTACGCGATCTCGTCGGGGGGCGAGCGGTGGTCGATGCGCAGCGAGGTGCTCGTCGAGCCGCGAGAGCAACCGCGACTGATCGTGCGCATCCGATGTCTGCAGCTGCAACGCCGCCAGATCGAAGCCACGACCGACGGCGGTGCGTCGTACTTTCCGGCTGATTCGCTCGACGTCGACGGGATGAAGATCGTCCCGTGGGACGAAGCGATCGATCAGGAGATCGATGTCGCCGAAACGGGCATCGCCGACCTGTTGCACGCCGACTGCCCGGCGTGTCTCGAACACCACTTCACGCTTGCAGACACCGACGAGATCGAAGTGCTGCGCGATCATCGCGGCGACATCGCCGGGCGCGCGGTCCGGCGGCGCGAGGCGGTATCCGGCCTGGTCAGGATTTCGGCGGAGACCGCGGCGGAAGGGTTGCTGAAGGTGTCTGTCACCGTGGAGAACACGACCGAGTGGAGCGATCGCGGTTCAGGCGCGGACCGCGACACCGCGATGCGCAGGTCGTTGATCGCGGTGCACACATTGCTGGCGGTCGATGACGGTTCCTTCGTGTCACTGCTCGAGCCGCCGCCCTCCGCCGAGGCGGCAGTCGCAGGTTGCGTCAATGACGGCACGTTCCCGGTGATGATCGGCAGCGCGACGACACGCGATGTCATGTTGTCGTCGCCGATCATCCTGTACGACTTTCCTGCCGTGGCTCCGGAGAGCGCCGGTGACTTCTGCGACTCGACGGAGATCGACGAGATACTCGCGCTGCGCGTGATGACCTTGACGGACGACGAGAAGGCGCAGGCGCGCGGCACCGACCCGCGGGCCGCAGCGATCGTCGATCGCTGCGACGACATGCCCGACGAGATCTGGTCGCGCCTCCACGGCGCGGTGCGGTCGCTGCGCCCGATCGCGTCGGATGATTCTCACACCGAGGCCACTGAGACAACCGTGCCGTGGTGGGATCCGGGGACGGACTCGTCGTTCGACCCGTTCAACGACACCATGCGGATCGGCGGTGTGGAGGTCGGTAGTGGCACGCGAGTCCGGCTGAAACCCTCACGCCGCGCCGACGCACATGACCTGTTCTATGCGGACAAGATTGCGACCGTGAAAGGCGTGTTCAACGACGTCGACGGCGATCAACACGTGGCCGTCGCGCTCGATGACGACCCTGCGTCCGACATGTTCGAATGGCAGGGGCGTTACCTGTACTTCCACCCCGACGAGATCGAAGTGCTGGCCCCGGCGAAGAGTTTGCGGGTGCTCGTCGCGGGCATCGGCAACATCTTCCTCGGCGACGACGGCTTCGGTGTCGAGGTCGTCAAGTACATCGACATCGATGAGCTGCCGGCGAACGTCCGCGACGGCACAACGGTCTCCGACTTCGGGATTCGCGGCGTTCATCTCGCGTACGAACTGCTCGACGGATACGACGCGTTGGTGCTCGTCGATGCGATGCCCTTGGCAGAGCAGCCAGGCACGGTCGTCGTGTTCGAGCCCGACATCGACGCGATCAGCGCCACCGGCATGGACGCTCATTCGATGAGCCCGGCGACGGTGCTCGGCCATCTGGCGGGCCTCGGTGGAAGTGTTCCTCGGGTGTTCATCGTCGGTTGCCAGCCATCGTCGGTCGAAGAGGGCATCGGCCTGTCCGACGCTGTCGCCGCTGCGGTGCTGCCTGCCGCGGAGACCGTTCGTCAACTCCTCGTCCAGATGTATTCCACTGCAGAGAAGGATCAACAACAATGATGCACAGGATCGTCTACTCGGCGCTGTTCGCGCTCCTCGCCGCAGTCGTCGTGAAGTCACTTCCCGACGTTGCTCGATATCTCAAGATACGCGAGATGTAACAACTCGTGACCCGTTACCGGATCGTGCCGACCCGGTCCCGCGTGTGGATCGATGCGCGTTCGAACGTGCATCCGATCCACACCGAAGCGCAGGGTCTCGAGGGGTTTCTCGACCTCGAGGTCAGCGATGGAAGGGTCATGGTCGACGAGGCGCCGCTCGGCCATCTGGAGTTCGCGGTCGAGAACCTCACGTCCGGCAACGGGTTCGAGGATCGTGAGCTACGGCGACGGATCGATTCACGTCGGTTCCCCAAGATTGCCGGTGACCTCACGATGATGGAGACGGCAAGTGACCAGCAGAACTACATCGTCGGAGGAGATCTGACGTTCAGGGGTGTGACCAGAAGCTATGAGGATTCGATGACGATCGACGTGGTCGATGGAACCGTGCGGCTTGCCGGCCGTTCGACGTTCGACATCCGCGACTTCGGTATGGACCCGCCACGCATCTTGATGTTGAAGGTCGAACCGGAGGTCTCGGTGCGTGTCGAGATCGTCGCAGAGATCACTGACGAGAAGGAGAGCTGAGATGTGCCTCGGGATCCCAGGACAGATAGTCGAGCTGCACCCGGAGCACGAGCATCTCGCGCGAGCCGACGTCAGTGGCGTCGGGCGAACGATCAACATCGGCTTGCTCGAGGACGAGCACCTGCAGCCCGGCGATTGGGTGTTGATACATGTCGGATTCGCGATGTCGAAGATCGACCAGGACGAAGCCGACCTCGCAATGGCGTCGCTGCAGATGATGGGCGAGATGTTCACCGATGAGGTCAACGCGTTGATGTCGTCGCCGACGATGCACGCCGCACCGATGACCGACAGCGACAGTGACAGTGACAGTGACAGTGACAGTGACAG
>DASWRR010000191.1:0-2693 GCA_036403055.1 Ilumatobacteraceae bacterium
GGCGCGTTCAACACCGCGGCTTACTGCGCGTATCAGCAGCTGCCGTTGCCGTTGCTCTTCGTGTGCGAGGACAACCGACTCGGCATCAGCGTTCGTACTCCGAGTGGATGGATCGAGTCGGCGTTCGGTTCGCGACCGCACCTGCGCTATGCCGCGGCCGATGGTGACGATCCGCTCGAGGTCGAAGCAGTTGCGTCAGAGCTCGCCGACTGGGTGCGGAGCAAGCGCAAGCCTGCGTTCCTCCATCTCCGGACGGTTCGATACGGCGGCCACGCCGGCACCGACGTCGAGGCCGCATACCGGACCGCGGTCGAGCTTCGTGCCGACGTGCAGCGCGACCCGATTCTCGGAACGGCGCGTGCGCTCGTCGACACGGCAGGTTGGACGCGCTCGGAGCTCGTGCAACGCCACGACGAGGTTGCCGAGATGGTGTACAAGGTCGCTGCCGACCTCGCCGAAGCAGAACAGCTCACCACATCCGTCGAAGTGATGCGTCCGCTTGCCATGCGCCGACCGGACGTCGTCGCGGAGCACGTCGCGACGTTGACACCAACGACTCCGTCCGCCGAACCGCTGACGTTCGCGCAAGCGGTCAACACCACGCTGGCAGCAGTGCTCGAACGGCAGTCCAACGTCTTGGTGTTCGGAGAGGACGTTGCGGTGAAGGGCGGCGTGTACGGCGTCACCAAAGGGCTGATGTCGAGGGCCGGCGGCGGCCGCGTGTTCGACACCCTTCTCGACGAGACGTCGATACTCGGGCTGGCCAACGGCACGGCGATCAGCGGTTTCGTTCCGATCCCGGAGATCGAGTACCTCGCATACCTGCACAACGCCGAGGACCAATTGCGCGGCGAGGCTGCGACCCTGTCGTTCTTCTCGAACGGTCAGTACCGCAACGGACTCGTCGTTCGCGTCGCGGGCTACGGGTACCAGGAGGGGTTCGGCGGGCACTTCCACAACGACGACGCCGTCGCCGTCCTGCGCGACATTCCCGGGTTGGTCGTGGCCTCACCCTCACGACCCGACGACGCCGCCGCGATGCTCACGACATGCGTCGCCGCAGCGCACGTCGATGGGACCGTCTCGGTGTTTCTCGAACCGATCGCGAGGTACCACACCCAAGACCTGTACGAGCCCGGCGACCGCGAGTGGATGGCGCCGTTGCAGCCCGATCACCGCGTCGCGATCGGCTCGGCGCGGACGTACGGATCCGGTCTCGATCTGACGATCATCACGTGTGGGAACGGTGTCCTCCTCAGCCTGCGAGTCGCGCGTCGGCTCGCCGGACGAGGAGTTGGCGTCCGTGTCGTCGACATGCGCTGGTTGTCGCCGCTTCCCATCGACGATCTCGTCCGCGAGGCGCATGCCACGCGTGCGGTGCTCGTCGCCGACGAGACGCGAGCGAGCGGCGGTTGGAGCGAAGGCGTCATCACCGCGCTCATCGACGCCGGCATCACGACGAAGATCGGCCGGGCCACGAGCAAGGACAGCTTCATCCCGCTCGGTGACGCGGCGAAGCTCGTGCTCCTCAGTGAAGACGAGATCGAAGCCGCCGCGTACCGGCTCTTGCACTCATGAGGCCATGCCGCTCCAACTGACCTTCGTGACGTCCGCGAAGCGCTACTCCGATCTTCCGGACTCTCCGGGCGAGATCGCGTTCGTCGGGCGCTCGAACGTCGGCAAGTCATCGCTCATCAACGCGTTGGCCAATCGCCGACAGCTCGCCAAGGTCTCGAACACGCCCGGCCGCACCCAACTGATCAACCTGTTCGTGCTCCCGAACGGTGCGACCGTCGTGGATCTCCCGGGGTATGGGTACGCGAAGGTGCCAGGACGCGAGAAGAGCACATGGCAGGCCATGATCGAGGGCTACCTGCTGGAACGGGAGCCGTTGGAGCTGGTGTTCGTCCTCGTCGACGGCGAGATCGGACCGACGAGCCTCGATCTGCAGATGCTGGCCTGGTTGCAGGGCAACGCAGTTCCGTATCAGATCGTCGCGACGAAGGCGGACAAGGTCAAGCCATCGAAGTTGGCAGGGCGTCGCCAGCAGCTGGCGCGGGCCTGTCTCCTCGAGGAAGGCGATGTCATCTGGGTCAGCGCGAGCAAGGGCACCGGCATCGATCGCCTGCAGGCGCACGTCAACAACGTGCTGACCGTATGAGGCGAACGGCGTGATCTTCCGGACGAGTTCTTCGCAGGAACTACGCGTTGCGTCAAGCCCACCACTTGCAGTAGTCTCCGAGTTGTGGCAGGACGGGAGACCGGAACGACCGGACCATTGATGGGACGCCTCGGGTTCTCACGCGACGCCTCACGGTCCGAGCAGGTTCGATGGCTCGTCTCGCGCTGCGAGCCGCTGGTGCTGGTGGCGCTGTCCGCGCACTACCTGCTGCGGACGTCCGTCTGGCCTGTGTCGATACCGGTGGTCGTGCTCGCCATCGCCGGGTTTGCACTCGGGCTGTTCGGAGCCGTCTTCCCGACGAGCTCGCGACTCGGCTTGTTGCGTGCGACCGCTGCGACGGTGCTGCTCGGCGCGATCGCGCTCGCCTTGTCGCACCACCTCGTCGACTTCGTCCCCTGGTTCCCGATTCTCGGCATCAGCTACCCGCTCGTCTTCGGCCTCCGTCGTGCCTATCCGTTCGTGGTCGTCAATGCCATCGGCGTCGGCGTCGCGGCAACATCGGCATTCGGCG
>DASWRR010000192.1:0-7536 GCA_036403055.1 Ilumatobacteraceae bacterium
GTTCACGCTGACGCCGATCGATCTCGGCCGTCGCACTCGCTTCGCGTGGGACGAGACACTCGTGTTTCCCTGGTGGCTCGGCGGTCCGCTCGGAGCTCTGGTCGCAGGACGCGTCGTGCTGCGCGCGATCTGGAAGCGCAACCTGCGCACGTTGAAAGGGATCGTCGAGACGCGAGTCCTGCAGCCGAGCTAGGAGATCGCCCGAACTGCCGCGGTGACACCGGCTCCGATCACGATCACGACGATCAGCGGCGCCTTCCTCCATGCGGCGACGACTGCGGCCCCGACGCCCGCCGCGCGCGCATCGATCTGCAAATGGTGACCGACGCTGAACGTGTCGGTCACGACGAGCGCGGCGATCAGCGCAGCGGGGATCAGACCGAGGCATCGCTCGAGAACCGCAGGAAGCCGGCGGTCACCGATCACGACCAGTCCGAGGACCTTGAAGAAGTACGCGCCGGCGGCGAGCGTCAGCACAAGTGCCCATGTCATCGCGGCACACCGACCACAATCGCGAGCGCAGCGCACAGGATCGGGACACCCACCGGCACGACGGGGATCAACGCGACGCAGATCGCCGCACCCAGCGCTGCAGCCAGACGACCGCGATGTCCGCGTAGCAACGGCCACACCATCGCGACGTAGGCCGCCGGAAACGCGGCGTCGAGCCCGTACGTCTTCGGATCGATAGCGGTACCCGCCAATGCGCCGAGCAGCGTTCCGACGTTCCAGCACACGTAGATGCTGACGCCCGTGATCCAGAACGCGGCGCGCTGCATCGCGGCGTCGCTCTGCGTCGTGGACATCACCGTCGTCTCGTCGATCGTCAACTGCGCGGCGAGCAGACGGCGGCGCAGCGAACCCGGCAGGCGCGGCGCCATCGTCAAGCCGTACACACCGTTGCGAGCCGCGAGCAGCAGTGCGCCGCCAAGGGCTGACGCCGTCGAGCCTCCCGCAGCGATCACGCTGACGGCGGAGAACTGGCTCGCTCCGGTGAACACCAGAAGCGACATCACACACGTCTGCGCGACCGACGCACCGGCACTGACCGCACCCACGCCGAACGAGACCGCGAACACTCCCACTGCGAATGCGAGGCTGAAACTCGCTGTGATGACCGGTCGCATGCGCGGATCGCGCCATGCTGCGATCAAGGGCGCTCCGACCCGAGCAAGACGACACCGAGCGGAGGAAGATCGAACACCGCCGAGGCCGGCTGGCCCTGCCACGTGAGCTCCGTCGTCGCAGTGAGCGTCGCGACCTGTCCCCGGTAACCCGACCCGCCGAACTGGCCGCTGTCGGAGTCGAGCAGCACGCGCCACTCGCCGGGCCACGGCAAGCCGACCCGATGTCCGGGCCGGGGCACGGGAGTGAAGTTGGCAACGCACGCGACCGCCTGGGCACCGGCGTGGCCCCAGCGCAGGAACGCGTACGCCGAGTGCATCGCATCGTCGGCATCGAGCCATTGGAACCCGGTCGGCTCGTGGTCGCGCTCCCACAGCGACTTCCACTGCGATGCAACTCTGTTGAGCTCGGCGAGCACGTCGCGCACTCCGCGGTGGGGCGCGTGTTCGAGGAGGTGCCATGGCAGACCACCCGCGTCGTTCCACTCGGTCCACGCGGCAAGCTCGGCGCCCATGAACACCAACGGTGCGCCCGGCATCGCCCACATCCATGTCAGCATCGCTCGAAGGTTGGCGAACTTCTGCCAGTCGTCGCCCGGCATCTTCGCGAGGAGGCTGCCCTTGCCGTGCACGACTTCGTCGTGGCTCAGTGGCAGCACGAACCGCTCGCTGAACGCGTACAGCAGACCGAACGACAGTTCGCGGTGATGCCACCGGCGATGAATCGGATCGGTGCTCATGTAGTCGAGCGTGTCGTGCATCCATCCGAGGTTCCACTTGTGCGTGAACCCGAGGCCGCCGTGATCGATCGGATGCGTCACCTTCGGCCATGCGGTGCTCTCCTCGGCGATCATCATGGCCGTCGGCACTTCGTCCGTGATCGTCGCATTCAGCTGACGCAAGAAGTCGATGGCGTCGAGGTTCTCGCGTCCGCCGAACTTGTTGGGAACCCATCGACCGGGACCGCGCGAGTAGTCCAGGTACAACATGCTGGCGACTGCGTCGACGCGAAGGCCGTCGACGTGGAACTCGTCGAGCCAGTACAACGCGTTCGCGATCAGGAAGTTGCGGACTTCGTGGCGGCCGTAGTTGAAGACGAGCGTGCCCCAGTCCGGATGCTCGCCCTGGCGCGGGTCGGAGTGCTCGTACAACTTCGTGCCGTCGAAACGAGCCAAGCTCCACTCGTCGCGTGGGAAGTGCGCTGGCACCCAATCGAGGATCACACCGATGCCGCGCTGATGGAGGACGTCGACGAACGCACGAAAGTCGTCGGGTGCGCCGAACCGTGCGGTCGGCGCGTAGTAACCGGTCACTTGATAGCCCCACGAGCCGCCGAACGGGTGCTCGGCAACGGGCAGCAGTTCGACGTGTGTGAACCCGAGCGAGCCGACGTGGTCGGCGACTTGCGCGGCGAGCTCTCGATAGGAGCACACGCCGTGGCGCCACGAACCGAGGTGCATCTCGTAGATGCGCAACGGGTGTCCCGGTCCATGGCCGCGTGACGACATCCACGATTCATCAGCCCATCGGTGCGTCGACGGTCCGGCGACGACGCTTGCGGTCGCCGGCGGAGACTCCGTCGCGTACGCCATCGGATCGGCCTTCATCATCACAGTGCCGTTCGCCGATTCGATGGCGAACTTGTACCGGTAACCGACGGCGGCCGACTTCGCCACGCCGGCCCACACACCCGACTTTCCCTGCGGAGTCAACTCGTCGCCGTCGACCCATCCGTCCCAGTCGCCGACGACGCGAACCGACTTGGCGTTCGGCGCCCACACCGAGAACTGGACGCCGTCGTTCGGCAGCGGATGGGCTCCGAGCCACTCCCACAGACGTCGGTGCGTGCCCTCACCGAAGAAGTGGAGATCCTGGTCACCGAGCAGCACGAGGGAAGCGTACGTGACGCCACCGACGGCTACGGTCAACCTTCGATGCGCATTCTGATGTTGTCGTGGGAGTACCCGCCGCGGGTCATCGGCGGCATCGCGACGCATGTCGACGGGCTCGCGCGGGCGATGGCACGGGCGGGACACGACGTCGTCGTGCTCAGCTTCGACCATCCGAAGGTCGGCGACGACGAGATGGTCGAAGGCGTCCGTGTGCTGCGGGCGAACGCAGATCTCCCGTGGCTGCCCGACGATTACTTGGTCGCGCGAACCGCCTCGGCGAATCACCACCTGACGCAACTCGGCGCGCGGCTTGGTTCATGGAGACCGCAGGTCATCCACGCCCATGACTGGCAGGTGGCGTGGGCCGCCGACACGCTGCGAGCGTTGTGGAGCGTCCCGCTGGTCGCCACGATTCACGCCACCGAGCGAGGCCGTCACGGTGGCTACGTCCCGCAAGGCACACCCGCCGCGATCAACGCTGTGGAGTGGTGGCTCACCTTCCAGGCGCAACAGATCATCGCGTGCTCGCGGTTCATGGTCCGCGAGGTCACCGACGGCTTCGAACTCTCGTCGGAAAAGGTCAACCTCGTGCCGAACGGCATCGACACAGGGCAGTGGCTGTCGCCGGCACCGACGCCGCAGAGCGAACGCGAGCAACTCGTCGTCGCATGGGGCCGCATCCAGTACGAGAAGGGCTTCCAAGTCCTCACGCGGGCGATCGGCCATCTTCGCCATCGTCTGCCGGAGATGAGATGTGTCATCGCCGGCCGCGGCAGCTACCTCGCGGAACTGCAGACGCAGATCGACATGGAAGGCGTCGGCGACATCGTCCAGCTCGCCGGATTCGTCCCCGACGCGGAGCTCAAGCGCCTGTTGCAACGAACCAGTTGTGTCGTGATCCCGTCGCTGTACGAACCGTTCGGAATCGTTGCGCTCGAAGGCATGGCGGCGGGCGCGCCGACGATCGTCGCGCGCACTGGAGGTCTTGCCGAGATCGTCGACGGCACCGGTGCCGGAATGGTGTTCGAACCCGGCAACCACATCGCCCTGGCGAACTGCATCTTCGACATCCTGGCCCACCCCGAGATCGCCGACGCGATGCGCACGAAGGCCGCTGCACTACTGGCCGGTCGGTACACCTGGGACGCGATCTCCGCGGCAACACTCGGCGTCTACAGCAAGGCCAAGCGCGGCTGACGCGATCGCAAAATTGGCCGAAGACACCTCCTGAGTAAACTCGCTCGATGCGCGCTGTCCGGCAGTTCAACGTCATACCAGCGATTCCCCCTCGCCTGGCTGCGCTCGGCACGCTGGCCAACAACCTGTACTGGACGTGGGACCGGGAGACACAGGCGTTGTTTGCCCGGCTCGATCCGGAACTGTGGGAGGCGAGCGGCCACGATCCGCTCCGCCTGATCGCGGGGATCACTGCAGCGCGATGGATGGAGCTCGCAGCCGATGAACAGGTGATCGCGCTGACTGACGCGGCTGCGGATCGTCTGGCGCGAGCGACGACGGAGCCGCGTTGGTTCCAATCACGCGCCGACAGCCCGCTCAGCATGGTCGCCTACTTCTCGCCGGAGTTCGGGCTCACCGAGACGTTGCCGCAATATTCGGGCGGGCTCGGGATCCTCGCGGGTGACCACCTGAAGGCTGCGTCGGATCTCGGTCTGCCCCTCGTCGGTATTGGCTTGCTGTACGCCGAGGGGTACTTCCGTCAACGCCTCAACGCCGACGGTTTCCAGGAGGAGCGGTTCCCGCGCCTCGACCCGCACGGGCTCGCACTGACGCCGACGGGTGTGCAGGTGTCGATCGACATGGCCGGCGATGTGGCCCGTCTCAACGTGTGGCAGGTGCAGGTCGGGCGGATCAACCTGTACCTGCTCGACGCCGCGGTCGACACCAACAGTCCGGAGACCGCAGCCATCACGAACCGCCTGTACGGCGGTGACATCGAGCATCGCGTTCGCCAGGAGATCGCGCTCGGCATCGGCGGCGTGCGTGCGCTGCGCGCCCTCGGATTGCAGCCGCAGGTGTTCCACACCAACGAGGGCCACGCCGGTTTCCTCTCGCTCGAGCGGATGCGCGAACTGGTCGAATCGGGGTTGACGTTCGCGGAGTCGATCGAGGTCGTCCGCGCCGGCGGCGTGTTCACCACGCACACACCGGTTCCGGCGGGGATCGACCGCTTCCCTCGAGACCTGATAGAGAAGTACTTCGGGTCGTTCGCCGAATCGCTCGGTGCCTCGTTCGACGAGTTGATGGCCGTCGGTAGACGGCCGGACGAACCCGACGACGACCGCTTCAACATGGCGGTGATGGGCCTGCACCTCGCCGGTCGCAGCAACGGTGTCGCGCAGTTGCACGGCGTCGTCAGCCGCGAGATGTTCCGTGGGATGTGGCCCGATGTCGCGGTCGAAGAAGTGCCGATCGGCGCGATCACCAACGGCGTGCACGCGCACACCTGGGTCAGTGATGGCATCGACGACCTCCTCTCCGAAAGCGTCGGCCCTGTGTGGGACGGGGCCGACAGCGCGTCGTGGTCCGGTGTCACGAAGTTGTCGCCGGCCAGGGTGTGGGCGACGCGCGCCGAGGGACGCGCTCGGCTCGTCTCGTTCGTGCGTTCCAACTCGGGCGAGGCGCGACTCGACCCGCACGCGCTGACGATCGGGTTCGCCCGTCGCTTCGCCACGTACAAGCGGGCAACGCTGTTGCTGTCGCAACCCGATCGACTGCGGCGGCTGCTCTTGGATCCGAACCGTCCGGTGCAGTTCATCTTCGCGGGGAAGGCACACCCGGCAGACCAGCCTGGCAAGGACATGATCCGCGACATCGAGATGTTCGCCCGCGAGCTCGAGATCGGGAACCACGTCGTCTTCCTGCAGGACTACGACATGCACATCGCCCGAACCATGTTGCACGGTTGCGACGTGTGGCTCAACAACCCGCGTCGACCGCTCGAGGCCTGCGGCACCAGTGGCATGAAGGCGGCGCTCAACGGCGTGTTGAACTGCAGCATCCTCGACGGTTGGTGGGACGAGTGCTACGACGGCACGAACGGTTGGGCGATCCCGTCGGCCGACGACGATGCCAACATCGATCGGCGCGACCAGCGCGAGGCAACGAGCTTGTTCGGTCTGCTCGAGCGAGAGATCGTCCCGCTCTTCTACGACCGCGACGCCGATGGTGTGCCCGTGGCGTGGGTCGAGAAGATGAAGGACAACTGGTGCTCGCTCGGACCGTTCGTCACCGCAGCGCGCATGGTCCGCGAGTACACGACGGAGCTGTACGAACCGGCAGCCGCCACCGCAGCCGCGATGCTGGCGGACGACGCAGCGCGTGGCAAGGCTCTGGCGCATTGGAAGCAACGCGTCATCGCGGCGTGGGACGGCGTGAAGGTGGCCGATCTCGACGTCGACACTTCGGCCGCGCACGAGGGCGACCAGCGGTCGGTCAAGAGTCGTGTCGAGC
The DNA here is from genome assembly GCA_036403055.1 of Ilumatobacteraceae bacterium. Lineage (GTDB taxonomy): Bacteria > Actinomycetota > Acidimicrobiia > Acidimicrobiales > Ilumatobacteraceae > JAENVT01. The sequence continues at coordinate 6,488 of DASWRR010000192.1, forward strand.
TCGGCGGTCTCGACGCCGCCGAAGTCACCGTCGAGGCACTGCACGGTGCGATCGATTCGGCGGGATCGTTCATCGCAACGCCCGCAGCCGTCACGCTCGCGCCCTCCGATGACGGCGTCTTCGCCGGAACGTACGAAGTCGGCGAGGCAGGACCGTACGGCGTCACGGTGCGCGTCGTCCCGCGTCACGACGACTTGATCAGCCCGATGGACGTCGGCCTCGTCGAATGGGCCGACTGAGAATCAGGTGCCGGTGAACTCTGCTCGGCCGGGCCCGTGCTCCAGGAAGCTCTTCACCCCGACCTGACTGTCGCATGTGTTGAACACCGCCTCGAACAGGTCGCGTTCCAACTTCAACGCGTCTGCCAACGATTCGTCCAACCCCGCGTCGACGGCCCGCTTGATCATCGCCTGCGCCTGCAACGCGCCACGCGCAGCTTCGGCCGCCAATGCAAACGATCGCTCGTGCAACGTCTCGGACGAGACGAGCTCGTCGGCGAGACCGAGACGCACGGCTTCTTCGGCCTTCACCTGACGACCGGTGATCATCATCTCCTTGGCCTTGCTCGGGCCGATCAGACGTGGCAGGCGTTGCGATCCACCGCCGCCCGGTAAGAGGCCGAGGAGCACCTCCGGTTGGCCGAACACGGCGCGCTCTCCGACCACCCGGTAGTCGCACGCGAGGGCGAGCTCGCATCCGCCGCCGAGCGCATAGCCACTGACGGCAGCGACGACGAACCTCGGGATCTTGGCGACCATGTTGAGGGCGGCGTGAAACCCGGCCGTGATCTGGCGCCCGCGCTCGGCGTCACCGAACTCGCTGATGTCCGCGCCCGCCGCGAAGATTCGCTCGCCACCGGTGATCACCACTGCGCCCGGCGGGTCGGTGATGAGGTCTTCGGCTGCGGCTCGTAACTCCGCAAGCACCGCCTGTGACAGCGCGTTGACCTTCGGGTTGTTGAGCGTAACGACGGCGACACCGTCCGAACGCCGCTCGACGAGGACCAGTTCTCCCATCCCGCAACCCTAGGCGCCGATGCCGCGCAGCAA
>DASWRR010000193.1:0-3983 GCA_036403055.1 Ilumatobacteraceae bacterium
GCCAGGACACCGAGGCCGCTCGAGTCGAGGAACCGGACGTTCGCGAGGTTGACGACGACCGTGTCGCTGGCCGGTACCTGCTCGAGCGCGGCACGAAATGTGATGACGGTGGACGCGTCGATCTCACCATGCACGGTCACGAGGAACCAGTTGTCGACGGATGCGATGCGAACCTCGAGCAGGTCTTCGTCCATTGTGCCCACTCCATCGCAGCGGCGAGACCAGGTCAAGTGAAGCTTTCGCAAACCGGATCGGCTCGGCGGCCCCTCAGCTCGCGACGTCGGTCAACTGCGCTCCAGCGAGCACGTCGACGACCATCCACTCCGGTCCGAGCACGTCCGTCACCCGTTGACGGACGAAGGCACACGCCTCCGCCGCTGTCGCGGCGCTCACCTTCAGTTCGAGGTCAACCGAACCTGGACCGAAGCCGTGGCTGCGAATCACACCTCCCAAGTTCGTGCGATGCAGCGCCACGTCGGCATCGATCCCGTGCGCGTCCTGCTGGCCGCGAGCTGACACGCTCACCAACCACGTCGCCCTGGTCATGCTTCCTCACATCCCTATCCCCCGAGCCCCCTTTTCGGCCCGATCGGATTGTTACTCGTGTGCCGGCGCGAGTTCCATTGTCCAAACGTCTTAGGTACAGCGCGCAACGCTGTCGAGCCGACCCGACATCGCACTCACTCCGCCGTTTCTGTGAGCTCGAGAACCGGCTGCCAGTTTGTGTGCTCACCAAAAAATTCATGAGTGGGGTCGGGACCGTGAATGGGGGCGGGCGGCGAGTGGGGCGGGCGGGGATCGAACCCGCGACCTAGGGGTTATGAGCCCCCTGCTCTAACCACTGAGCTACCACCCCGTGTGCGTGAAAAGCCCAACGACCCGCCGAGGCGGGCCGTTGCACATTTGGCTCCGAGAGCAGGGCTCGAACCTGCGACCCGCTGATTAACAGTCAGCTGCTCTGCCAACTGAGCTATCTCGGAAGGCGGTACGAGGATAGCAAAGCCGCCTGGTCACTCCTCCTCCAAAAACTCCTTCAGCCGCTGACTGCGCATCGGGTGGCGCAGCTTGGCCAGGGTCTTGGCCTCGATCTGGCGGATGCGTTCGCGCGTCACTCCGAACTCCTTGCCGACATCCTCCAGAGTGCGGGCCTGACCGTCGTCGAGACCGAAGCGCATGCGGACGATCTCCTGTTCGCGGCCGGTGAGCTCGCCGAGCGCCTCTTCGACTGCTTGGGCGAGCATTCGTTTGGTGGCCATGTCAGCAGGCGCGTCGACCGTCAGGTCCTCGATGAAGTCGGTGAGGTTCGAGTCGTCTTCCTCGCCGACGGGAGAGTCGAGCGACAACGGGTCGAGGGAGATTCGCAGGATCTCGCGGATGCGGTCAGGGTGCAGACCGCAACGCTCCGCCAGCTCGTCGAGCGTCGGCTCGCGCTCGAGCTCTTGATGCATCTGTCGTTGCATCCGCAGCACGCGATTCATGCTCTCGACCATGTGCACCGGGATCCGGATCGTGCGCGCCTGATCGGCGATCGAGCGGGTGATCGCCTGGCGGATCCACCACGTCGCGTACGTCGAGAACTTGAACCCCTTCGTGTGATCGAACTTGTCGACCGCCCGCATCAATCCCAGGTTGCCTTCCTGGATCAGGTCGAGGAACAACATGCCGCGGCCGCTGTATCGCTTGGCGATCGACACGACGAGGCGCAGGTTTGCTTGGATCAGCTCGCTCTTGGCGCGTTGACCGGTTTGCACGATGCGCATGTACCGACGCTGTTCCGAAGGATCGATCGGTCCGTCGAGTGTCAAGGCGGCCGTGTTGCCCTCCTCGATCGCCTGCGCCAAGCGACGCTCGTCGTCGGGCGTCAGCAGGTCGACGCGACCGATCTCTCGCAAGTACATGCGAACGGTGTCGGCCGTGCTGCCGGTATCGACGCCGCCGGCGTTCATCCGCTCGCTGCGTCGTCGGCGGCGTCGCGCCATCAAACCGTCGGCGTCTTCTGCCGGCGGCGCTTCCGGCAGCGGAATCCCTCCCGTCGGCGTGTCGTCGACGACATCGTCGACGGTCTCGTCGATCCGGATGTTGCGAGCGGCTACCGCGTGCTGAACGCTCTCGAGCACATCGCCGGTGAGCTCGACCGTGCGCAAGACGTGCGTGATCTCCTCGGCGTCGAGCACCCCGGAAACCTCGCCGCGCGCGAGCAGATTGCTCCACTCACCGGGGTCGACACCGGGGAACGGGGCCGAGTCCGTTGGTGCGTCAGAATGCCCGAAACTCAATCACGCTCCTCGTTACGCCGTTGAAGCCACCCTAGCAACAGCTCCGCTGCATCGTTCCCCGCCGATGGTACGTCAAATTGCTCGAGCGCGAGACGTGCATCTCGGTTGGCGAGGATCGCGGCGGGGTCCGTTTCGTTGACGGTCCGGGCGAGTTCGCGACGAACGGCCGCCGCGATCAAGTTGCGACCTTCGATCGATGGGTCGGCGTCGATGTCGGCGACGGCGGCGCGCTCGATGAGCTCGCGCGCTTCAGGGTCGGCGAGCTCGAGCGACCGCCCGACGGAACCGTCACCTTCCGCGACAGCGAGGAACGCGCGGCGGGCGACGTCGTCGACGAAGAGCACCTCGTCGAGCCACCCTGCCATGTCGTGCCAGCGCTGCAAGAGCAGAGCGATCGCGACGAACTCCGCGTTCTCCGAACTACCGACGCGACGAGCGCCGGTGACCCGTACCGTCGGGCGCGCCGAACGCCGCGACGCAATCGCGACGAGGTCGTTGATCGGCAGACCGGTGTGGCTCGCGACCTGGCCGGCGTACAGCTTGCGCACGTTCGTGTCGGGGTGCTCGTTGACCACGGCCATCGCCTGCTCGGCGAGCCGAGCCCGGTCCTCCGGCGAATGGAGCGCGCGGCCGGTCATCACGCGTTGCAAGCGGAAGCCGAGGAACGGCAACGCGGTGTCGACCGCCGCTGCCAACGCAGCGGGATCCGAAAGGCTGAGCTCCCCCGGATCCTTGCCCTTCGGGAACGCGGCGACACTGACCTGAACCTGATACTTCTGTTCCCACTCGTAGAACTTCTCCGCAGCGCCCTGACCCGCGGCGTCGGCGTCGAACGCGAGCACCACGCGGCTGGCGAACCGCTTCAGCATCCGCACGTGCTCCTCCGTCAACGCCGTGCCGCATGTCGCGACGGCCCGCTTGACACCGGCTCGATGGAACCCGATGACGTCGGTGTACCCCTCGCACACGATGACCTCATCCGCCGCGACGATGTCGCCCTTCGCTCCGTGCAATCCGTACAGCGTCTTCGACTTCGCATAGATGTACGTCTCCGCCGAGTTCTTGTACTTCGCCGGATCCGCAGAGCCCGGAAGGATGCGGCCACCGAACGCAACGGGGTCTCCGTTCTCGGCCAGGATCGGGAACATCACGCGACCGCGAAACGAGTCCTGCAACCGCCCCGCTTTGTTGGTGAACGCGAGTCCCGTGTCGCGCAGCGCATCACCGGGCAGCCCGACATCGCGGCTCAATGCATCCCAATCGTCGGGTGCCCAACCGAGCTTGAACTGGCGGGCGATGTCGCCTGCAAGTCCGCGACTCCGCAAGTAGTCGCGCGCCGCGCGCGCGTCGTCGGCCTTCAACAGCCGTTGGTGGTACCACTCGACGGCTTTGCCCATCGCGTCGATCAACTCCTTGCGCCGCAAGCGATCCTTGCTCTCGCCACCGGTCGTGTACCGCAGCTGGATCCCGACCTTCGCGGACAGTTGCTCCACCGCGGTCACGAAGTCGACGTGTTCGATCTCCTGCACGAACGTGAACACGTCGCCGGCCGCGCCGCAACCAAAGCACTTGTACCGGCCGGTCTCCTCGCGAACGTTGAACGAGGGACTGCGCTCTGCGTGGAACGGGCAGAGCCCGAGCCAGTTGCGACCGACGCGGCGCAGTGCGATGTGCTGTTGGACGACATCCGAGATCGAGACGGTGGCT
>DASWRR010000194.1:0-4490 GCA_036403055.1 Ilumatobacteraceae bacterium
ATCGCCAGGCGCGCCGTCGCGATCGCTGCCGGAGCGATCCTCGTCGCGTTCACAGCGCTGCTCGTGCTGCGGCTGTCGCAAGGCCGCAAGCCGCCGTGCGCGTGCTTCGGGTCGCTGTCGACGCGACCGATCGGTTGGCCCGATGTCGCACGCAACGCAGCCTTCGTGGCGATCGCGCTCGCCGTCGCGGGCGCGCGCTGATCGTCAGACGACGGCGATGAGGAACGTCAGCGTGCGCGCTTCGTCGCGCCACGCGTCGTAGCGACCGCTCGGCCCGGCGTGGCCGGCTCCCATCTCGCAGCGCATCAGCAGCGCCGCTTTGTTCGTACGCAGCGCGCGCAACTTGGCGATCCACTTCGCGGGCTCGTGGTAGCTGACGCGGACGTCGTTGAGGCCCGCGGTGATGAACACTGCCGGGTAGTCCCGTGCAGTCGTCTGGTCGTACGGCGAGTAGCTCAACATGTAGCTCGCCAGTGGCTCTGTCGCGGGGTTGCCCCACTCGTCCCACTCGGTGATCGTCAACGGCAGCGTCTCGTCGAACATCGTCGTGACGACGTCCACGAACGGAACCTCGGCGACCACCGCCGCGAACATCTCCGGCCGCATCGTCATGCACGCGCCGACGAGCAACCCGCCGGCGCTTCCACCGCGTATCGCAATCCGTGACGCCGACGCCCAACGGTTCGCGACGACGTGCTCGGCAACCGCGATCATGTCGAGGAACGTGTTGCGCTTGTGGAGGAGCTTGCCGTCGAGGTACCAACGGCGGCCGAGCTCGCCTCCACCACGCGGGTGCGCGAGCGCCCACACGAACCCGCGGTCGAGCAACGACAGCCTTGCCGCGCTGAACCATGGCGGCTCGGATGCCTCGTAGCTGCCGTACCCGTAGACGACGCATGGAGCGCTGCCGTCGATCGGCGTGTCGACACGACGAACGAGGTCGACGGGCACCAGCGTCCCGTCGTGCGACGGCGCCCATTCGCGCGTCGCGGTGTACTGACCGAGGTCGACACCCGGCACCGGCGTCTGCTTCAACATCGTGCGCTCACCCGAGCGAACGTCTTCGCTGTAGACGGTCATCGGGGTCGTCAGCGACTGGTAGCGGTAACGGAACGTGTCGGTGGCCCACTCCGGGTTCGCGTCGATCTCGACCTCGTGCGGCTCGGCGCCGAGGTCGAAGACACGCTCGCCTCCCTCGCCGAGGAGCACGCGCAATCGCTGCTGCGCGTCGCTCCACTCGTGCAGCACGAGATGCTTCTCGAACGGTTCGATCGAAACGACGCGCCGTCCGTGCTGATGACCAACGAGCTCCTTCCACACAGCCGGCGCGTCGATCGGCGCGGTCATCACTCGGAAGTCCTCGGCATCGAGATTCGTCAGGATCACGAACTGGTCGCCCCAGTGATCGACGGCGTACTCGACGTCGTCGACACGCGGGCGGACGATGATCGGGTCGTGTCGCGGGTCGCTCGCGGGGATCAGCAACACCTCTGAGAACGTCTTGCAACGCGTGTCGATGATGATCCACTCACCGCTTCGCGACAGCTGCACGTAGACGTAGAACCGCTCGTCGGTTTCTTCGAAGACGAGGACGTCGTCCGACTGCGGCGACCCGAGGTCGTGCCTCCACACCTTGTGCGGTCGCATCGCCTCGTTGGCGGTCACGTAGAACACCGACGAGTTGTCGCGCGACCACGCTGTTCCACACCACGCGATGTCATGGACGATGTCGGCGGTGTCGTTGCCGCTGTCGAGATCGCGGATCCGCAAGGTGTACTTTTCGCCGCCTTCGGTGTCGGCGCTCCACGCGAGCAGCCCATGGCTCGGGCTCACATCGAACGCGTCGAGCGAGAAGAAGTCGTGGCCCTCCGCTTCGCGGTTCTCGTCGAGCAGGACGTGCGAATCTGCGTCGTCGGCGGACTGGCCGCGGCAGTGGATCGCGTAGTCGCGGCCTTCCTCGGTCCGCGAGGTGTACCACCATTCGCCATCCTTCACGGGGGCGGAGGTGTCGGTCTCCTGGATCCTCGATTTGATCTCCGTGAAGATCGACTCGACGAGGTCGTCGTGCTGCGCGAACCAGTCGGCCGAGTATGCGTTCTCCGCTTCGAGGTAGGCGATCGTGTCGGGGTCGTCGCGATCGCGAAGCCACGCCCACGGGTCCTCGACCCGCCCTGTCGGACGGTCCCAGTGGTGCTCGATCTGCTTGGCGACGGGTTCCTGCACGGCGCCACAGTAACCGTCTTGGCCGATTCGCCGGCGTGCCGGATTTCGCGTGGCCGGGCGGTAACGTCACCAACGTCATGCGGGTTTGGATCGACCAAGACTTGTGCACCGGCGACGGGCTGTGCGTCGACCATTGTCCCGACGTCTTCGCCCAGTTGGAGGACGGCATCGCGTACGTCGTCGAGGGTCAGTACGTCCTCAACGATCCCGGCGGCAGCCGCAGCCTGGCGAAGGTCGATGTGCGTGACGAGGCCGCGGTGATCCATGCCGCGCTGGCGTGCCCAGGGGAGTGCATCTTCATCGATGTGCAGCAGGTCCGCGCCGCCTGACATCGGGTCCGCGATTGCCGTGGGATCCCGGCGTTCGAATTGTTACTATGGGCGTAGGGGAAATCCCCCTCAGCCTTCGCCTGAACGGAGTCAGTGATGACGACCTTCGACCTCGACCTCAGCAAGTACAGCCTCGGCTGGAGCGATGACAACGTCGAGTACGCGTTCAAGCCCCACAAGGGTTTGGATGCCGCAGTCGTCGACCAGATCTCGTGGTGGAAGGGTGAGCCGACGTGGATGACCAAGCAACGCCAGCGCAGCCTGCGGCTGTTCGAGAAGAAGCCGATGGCAGAGTGGTTCGCCGTCAACATGCCCGACATCGACTTCCAGGACATCTACTACTACCTGCGGCCGACGGCCGAGCAGACCGACGAGTGGGACGACCTGCCCGAGCAGATGAAGGCCACGTACGAGAAGCTCGGCATCCCCGAGGCGGAGCGCAAGTACCTCGCCGGTGTCACTGCCCAATACGAATCGGAAGTCGTCTTCCACCGCAATCGTGAGGACCTCGAGGAGCAGGGCATCTTGTTCTGCGACATGGACACGGCGTTGCGCGAGTACCCCGATCTCGTCCGTAAGTACTTCGGCACGGTCATCCCGCCCGGGGACAACAAGTTCGCCGCGCTCAACACCGCGGTGTGGAGCGGTGGCAGCTTCATCTACGTCCCGCCGGGCGTCGAGGTGGAGACGCCGCTGCAGGCGTACTTCCGCATCAACAGCGAGAACGCCGGCCAGTTCGAGCGCACGCTGATCATCGCCGACGAAGGCTCACAGGTGCACTACATCGAGGGCTGCTCGGCGCCGGTGTACACCAACGACTCGCTGCACTCGGCCGTCGTCGAGATCGTCGTCAAGCCGTCTGCCCGCGTCACGTACACGACGATCCAGAACTGGTCGCCCAACGTCTACAACCTCGTCACCAAGCGAGCGCGCGTTGAAGCCGAGGGCCACATGGAGTGGATCGACGGCAACATCGGATCGAAGCTCACGATGAAGTACCCGAGCGTGTACCTCGTCGGCCCGAAGGCCACGGGCGAGGTTCTCTCCGTTGCCTATGCGGGCAACGGTCAGCATCAAGACGCCGGCGCCAAGATGGTGCACGCCGCGCCGGAGACCACTTCGAAGATCGTGTCGAAGTCGATCTCGAAAGACGGTGGCATCACGACCTACCGAGGCCTCGTGCGTGTCGAGGAAGGCGCGTACGGCTGCAAGAGCCACGTGCAGTGCGACGCGCTGATCCTCGACGAGGAGAGCGAGAGCCGCACGATGCCGTACATGGAAGTGGGCGAGCGCGATGCGCAGATCGGCCACGAGGCAACGGTCAGCAAGATCGCCGACGAGCAGTTGTTCTACCTGATGAGCCGCGGCCTGTCGCAGGAGCAGGCGATGGGCATGGTCGTCAACGGGTTCATCGAACCGATCACCCGCACCCTGCCGATGGAGTACGCCGTCGAGTGGAGCCGGTTGATCGAGCTGCAGATGGAGGGCAGCGTCGGCTGACGACAGCTGACGCCGGTGGTCGCCTCCGCGGTCATCGCCCGCCGAGTCGTCGATCGTCGCGGCCGACATACTGGTGTCGTGCCGATGCGTGAGGGCTGCCGCAACTTCGAGAGTCGCACGTACGCGAACGGCGAGACCGTGCGCAAGTGCAACCTCGACCTCGCGCCCGACGCACCCTGGCGCTGCCCGGAGTCGTGCGCGAAGTTCGAGCCCCGCCTCGACGGGGGGTGGACCTACGGCAGCCTGGTCAGCCCGACGACGCCGGACGATCCGCCCGGGCTCGCCGACGGCTCGGCTGCAGCCGTGCTCGACGAGGCGGAGGACTACCTCAACGCCGTCGGCGCATCGGTGATGGCCGAGGTGGCCGCCGAGCAGCAGCGCGCTGCGGCGCGCTCGACCGGCTGGCGCAAGCTGTTCCGCCGCCGCGGCTGACCGCCG
>DASWRR010000195.1:0-5303 GCA_036403055.1 Ilumatobacteraceae bacterium
GAGCTCGGCGGTTCGCTGCTCGAGCCTGGCTCGCAATCGCTCGTTCTCCACGAGCACGTTGTCGACGTCCACGGTCCCGGCCTCCCTGAGCGCGTGACGCTAGCGCACGCCATCCCGCCCTCCCGGACTTGGCTACGCACGTCGTGGATGCGCGAAAGGCTCGTTGTCGGCCTGCAACACCCGGCGCTGCCGTTTCTGCTCTCGGACGGTGAGATAGATGACAAGCGCGTCGAACAACGTGAGGAAGACAAGGCTGAACGACGGCTTGTACGTCAGTCGATAGATCTGATACACGATGAACACAGCCAGCAGGACAATCATCCCCGTGTACGCCCACAAGTGCTCTCGCAGTATCAACACGACGAGGACGATCTTGCTCAATCCATGGCTCGCTAGATACACGACGGCAAACGCCCGTCCGCCAGCAGTGAAATCATGTGCGCTGTGCAGCAGGTGTCGAGCAAAGAAGTCGTGCGGGTCCCGACTCAACTCGTGCTGCGTCAACGTGCGCGCAATTTGATCTATCCGGGCCGGTGAGATCAAGAACATGAGAATCGCTCCCACGACTTCCAGCAAACCGTCCGCCGCCTTCAAGAGAATCGAAACCTTGAAGAGCCGATCCATCTCGCTCGTCGCTGTGAAGATGGGCATGGCGAGAATCTAGGAACTAGCGAGCGCGACGGTCCAGAGCGATGTGGTCCAGGATGTCGATGCGGCCTCGTCCGATGGCGACGATGCCGTGTGCCGCCAACTCTTGTAGTACCCGGTTCGCGGTGGGCCGGGTGGTGCCGGCGAGCCCGGCGAGTTGCTCTTGGGTGAGTGGCACCGTCGCCGCGACCGCGTCGCCGCTGTCGGCGAACAGCCGCGTCGTGTCGGCGAGGCGTCGGACCACGCGCTGCTCCGCAGAGACAAAGTGCGCTTCCATGACTCGTCGACTGAGGCGCGCAACCTGGTCGGCGAGGACATCGATGAGGAACCGTTGAACCGCGGGATTTGCGTCGCGCAGGTGATCGACGTCACGGTGAGACAGCGTGAGCGTTTCGAGTGGTTCGATGGCGACAACCGTTGCGGAGCGGATTCCGTCTGAGACGAGGGCAAGCTCGCCGAATGATTCGCCTGCGCCGAGAAGGTTGAGTGTCGCGGTGTCGCCCGCGGTGGTCACGACCTGGATTGCGACCCGACCCTTCACGATCAGATGGATTGAGTCGCCCTGGTCTCCTGCATGGAAGACGGAGTCGCCCTTGCGATATCGCCTCCGCACCGCGGACTGCACGACGGCCCTACGATCAGCCACGCTGAGGCTGTCGAGTAGAGATGCGTGCTTCACTGCCACACTGTACGGCTACGAGCGCGCCCCCTTGACCCTCGAGCAGTGCCGTCACCCGCGGGCGCAGGCTCGCGCGTAGGCAACCAACACTGACCCTCACGAAATCCTCGTGCTGGTGGCATGAGCCGGTTCGCTCACGCGACTGTGCGCCTGGCGCGGGTTCAACTCAGTAGCAGCAGCGACTCTCGTTGCGTAACGGTCACGACAAGTGTCCGACGCCGACTTGCTGGTCGTTCATTGCCCTCCGCCTCGCATTGCCCGGCTGCATCGTAACCGGAACCGCCTGCACCGCCGGGGGGACGGGCCCGGCAGTGCCGTCACCGTGTGCGCTGGTTCCCCCATCGCCAACGGTGAGCGCTCAGCATGGCGTACGGCACGTACAGCGTCCACTACCCAAACGACTTAAGGCCGCTCATCCAGCTGTCAGAGGCCGCGTGAAGTGTCGACATTCTGAGGATGCAGTTTTACGATGACGTCGCGGCTCGATCGGGGCCTGCTACGAGGAATTGGAGGCGGGCGATGTTGACGCTGGCGACTGGTTGGCTTGGGCGGACCCGTTGCGTGAGACCGGTCGTGTGGCTCTCGGCGATAGCCGGCGTGGCGTGCGCGATGCTCGTCATCGAACCCACCGGCGTCGCTGCTGCCGACCCGATCACGGTCAGGGTGCTGCCCGTCGACGCTGACGGCGCGAGAGCGATCAATGAGTCGGGACAGATCGCGGCGAACGCTCCGACGCCACGGGCTCGGAGGGGTTGTTGCTGTCAGCGTCGTCCGACACCGTGGTTCACCTCGGCATCGAGGACACTGCCGATATCAACGCGTCCGGACGGGTCGCCGGCAACCGGTTGTCGATCCCCGGCGATCCTGCGCACAGCGTGCTGCTGCCGGTCACATGGGACGCAGGGGTCGTGGCCGATCTCGGCGCTACCGGGATCGCGCACGCGATCAACGACACCGGCCAGGTGGTCGGCGCCGCGTTCGCGCAGTGCTCTGAGTGCTTCGACCAGCCGGTGCTGTACGACGGCGGAACGACGACAGTGCTGCCGATCCCGACCCCCGACAATCACGGTGGGACGGCCACCGACATCAACAACGGCGGCCAGATCGCTGGGACGTTCAACACGGTGTTCGACAACCCCGAGGCGGTCTCCTGGATCGACGGTGTCCCAACCGATCTCGGGCCTGGGCTGGCGTTTGGGATCAACGAAGCGGGGCAGATCGTCGGCGAGCAGGATGTCGCGCCGAACACTCAGCAGGCGACGTTGTGGGATCACGGGACCGTGGTCAGACTGGGCGACGGGTCCGCACACGCAATCAACAACGGTGGGGTGATCGTCGGCTCGCGGCAACTCGCCGGCGGCTTCGTGCCGATGATGTGGGACCACGGGACCGCGACCGAGTTGCCGCTTCCGCCAGGTTTCGACTTCGGGCAGGCGTTCGGGATCAACGACGCCGGCCAGATCGTCGGAACCGGCACGCCGTCGTCGGGCAACGCGACTCGGGCGTTGCTGTGGACGTTGCCGAGCGTCCCGGTAACCACGCAGATCATGCTCGACGTCCGTCCGGGTGATCGACGTCACCGGGTCAACCTGCACAGCCACGGCCATCTCGACGTCGCGTTGCTGTCCTCGGCGTCGTTCGACGCGACGACCGTCGATGTCGGCAGTATCTGCTTCGGCGATGCGGGTGATCCTGATCAACGTGACTGCTCCGCGCAACGGGCCCGACGCCGCGACGTCAACCACGACGGCCGCACCGATGTCGTCGTCAGGTTCGGCATCGCCGCGACCGGGATCGACGCTGGCGACGTCGAGGCCTGCGCGACCGGCGTCACGAGCGATGGTCGATTGTTCGCTGGTTGCGGTCCGATCACCACCACCCCGCGACGGCACCGCATCGGTTCGTAGAAGGTGCAGGCGAATTCGAGATGGCGGGCCTCCAATCACCGGAAGGATGAGCTCCGATGGCGCGCATCGACGACGAGAGAAACGTCTGGCTCGCCACCGTCAGACCGGACGGCCGACCGCACCTGACGCCGATCTGGTACTGCTTCCGTGACGATCGATTCTGGATCTGCACCAGCACCGAATCCGTCAAAGCGCGCAACGTGCTACTGAATCCAAACGTCTCAGTCAGCCTCGAAGACGGCAATCGGCCCGTGGTCGCCGAAGGCACGGTGACGATCCATCAACGGCCGTACCCGCAACCCGTGATCGACATGTTCATCCACAAATACGACTGGGACATCTCGCGGCGAGACGACCCCGACGGCACGTATGACGCTCTCCTCGAAGTAGCGGTGGATCGTTGGCTGATGGGCCACCCCACCACGTAGCGGCGAGGCAGCCCGACGTCAGCGTTACGCACAGTCGTCGACGCGTTGGGCGACGACTCGGGGGGCCGCGATGAATTTCTGGTGACCACACAAACCGGCTGCACGTTCATGTGCTCACGAGAAACCGCGTCCGCGGCATCTCTGCGTCGTACGTTGGGCGCATGCGCTACGACATCTCACCGAGATCGAGTCCGTAGCGCGAGCTGCGCGTCGGTGCCAGAGCGCGATTTGGCAATCCGTACGTCCAAGGCACCGACCAGTGCCCTCGGCGAGCGTGGCCATTTCCTCAAGCACGGCCCGGTACCGCCCAGCCTCCTCGTCGACACTCACGAGCGCAGAATGCCCGTTCGCGGCTCGCTTGTCCAGCACACCGATCGGCGGTTCTGCGCCGTTACTCGAACTTCTGGCCGATAACCCACGACAAGCCGTAAAGGACGACGACAACAGCAGGGAGGGCCACCCAGGCAACGATCGTGAACACGAGGGGACGATTCCACCAACGGTCGGGCCACGCGTACGCGGAGTTCGCGCTGGCTTGCGCAAATGCTTTCCGTTGGAGGTACCACGCGACCGGGATCATGATCGGGAGGAAGGGCGACGCAATCGTGAAGATGCGGGCTGATAGTCCTGCCGGTGGCATCGAGCGATTCGTGTCGAGTTCCACGGCGGTGATGATGCGCCGGGCGACTCATTCGAGGCAAGCACCGATCGGCAGTTATGCGCCGGTCTTTCAGAATTACCACGGTCCCCAACGCTGAGGACCGGTTCGTCGCATCGTCCGCAGGATCACCACGGTGGCCACGAGAAGTGCGGCGCCGGCGAACAGAGGCGACCAACGGTATGGAGCGCCCGACGAAGCCAATGCAGAGACGATCAACCCACTGTTGAACGCTGCGATGACGGCCACAATCGATGCGCGCCTTGGAAACACCCACTCCGCCGGAATCGGCTCTTCATCCGGATCATCAATCTTCTCAGGTGACCCAAACCAAGCTACGAGGAACGTCAACACGCCGATTACGACGAGTCCGATGGCTGCGACGACGAGCCAGGTCGGAGCCGGGTGAGCCGAGTCGTCATTCGGTAGAGGCGAGCGGATGAACATGTACCCGACCGAAAGTCCAATCCCGGCGAATATCAACGGCAGCACGCCCTTGATGACGCGCCGCCGCCAACCGCCCACCGTATGCGGAACGGCATACCACGGCAGATCGCGATAGCTCATCGCCAACTCGTACCCAACATCGCGAGACTTCGCACCGACTCGACAAACGGCGAAGGCCGCCTATCGGCAGATATGGCGCGCTTCGCGGGTGCTCGCGACGAGTTGGTCCCGGCGTGCAGGGCAGGCGGTCGTTCTACAGTTCTGTGCGTGGTCTATCTGTTGTCGGCGGAGCTGAGCGTTGGCTCTGGCGAGCACGATGGCTATCCATTCGGGTTGCCTGCCGTGCGGGCATTGCCGGACATCGAGTTCGCGCCGGTGACCGTGTTCGTCGGTGACAACGGTACGGGTAAGTCGACCTTGGTCGAGGCGTTGGCGGTCGCCGCGGGGTTCAATGCCGAAGGCGGCAGTCGCAACTTGCAGTTCGAGACATACGCGACTCACAGCGCATTGGCATCACGCCTCCGACTGCGGTGGTC
>DASWRR010000196.1:0-1820 GCA_036403055.1 Ilumatobacteraceae bacterium
GAGCAGTTCCATCGTCGCGGGCACGAGGACCATGCGGACAAGGGTTGCGTCGACGAACACTGCCGAAGCCAGACCGAGGCCGAACAGCTTGAGGTTGCGGTCGTCGCCGAGCACGAACGCCGAGAACACGCACACCATGATGATGGCGGCCGCAGTGATGACCCGGGCGGTCGCCGCAAGGCCATCGGCCACGGCGGTTCCGTTGTCGCCGGTACGGACGAACTCTTCCTTCATCCTCGAGAGGAGGAAGACCTCGTAGTCCATCGACAGGCCGAACACGATCGCGAACAGCATCATGGGCACCCACGGCTCGATCGGGCCGGTCTGCTCGACACCGATCAGGCTCTTCAGCCAGCCCCATTGGAAGATCGACACGATCACGCCGTACGACGCGCCGATCGACAGCAGGTTCATGATGACGGCCTTGATCGGCACGAGGATGCTGCGGAACACGGCCATCAGCAACAAGAAGCTGAGGATCAGCACGGCTCCGATCAGAATCGGAAGTCGTCCGGCGATGTATGTCGAGAAGTCGATGCCGCCCGCGGTGAAACCGCCGACGAGGACCGCGGCACCGACGGAGTTCAGCTCGGCGCCGCGCAGGCGCGTCACGAGATCTCGAGTTGCCTGATCCTGCGCCGACGTCGTCGGGAACACGACCCACGACCATGTTGCCGGCGTGACGGGAGCACCGTCAGCGCCGACCATCTGTCGGCCGGCGGTCGCGAACGCGACGCCCGGATCGGACTTCAAGACACCGTCGACCTTGGCCGCGACCTGCGCGTTCATCGCCGGATCTGCGCTGACGAGTGCCAACGGCCCGCTGAAACCGGGACCGAAACCGTCGGCGATGAGGTCGTACGCACGGCGTGTCGTCTGGTTCGTCTTGAGCACGCCCGAGTCGGTGAAGCCGAGGTTGATCGAGAGCAACGGCGACGCGAGAACGAGCAACGCAATCGCGCCACCGAAGAACGCCGGCCACGGTCGACGCTGGATGACTCGGCTCCACCGATACCAGAAGCGCTGGTCGCGCGGCTTCGGCGCGCGGTGCTTCATCGGCTGGCGCAGCGCGTGGCCGAACGGCAGGTAGCCGGCAACCATCACGATGATCGCGAGGAGGGCGGCCACGCCGAGCGCAGGCCCGAGCTTCTTGGTGAAGACGCCGACCAACGCGATCCCGACGAAGACGCCGACAGCGATTCCCGCGGAGCGCGAGGTGTTGTCGATCTTGCCGCCGACGAAGCCGAGGAGCGCCGGCAGCAGCGTGAGCGCGGCGACCATCATCACCAGCACGGCTGCGGCACCGGAGATCGCGAGGCCGTTGACGAACGCGAGACCCATCGCCATCAGACCGAGGAGCGAGATGATGACGGTGATCCCTGCGAACAGCACAGCCCGTCCGCTGGAGTCGATGGAGGCGATGACGGCTGCTTCCGGCTCGAGCCCGTTGTGGAGGCCTTCGCGATATCGCGAGACGATGAACAACGCGTAGTCGATGCCGACGCCGAGACCGATCATCGCTGCCATCTGTGGGGCGAAGTCGGGCATCGAGAACCCGTGGCTGGCGATGCCGATCAGCCCGATGCTGACGCCGAGGCCGAAGATGGCGGTGCCGACTGGAAGACCCATTGCCAGCACGGAGCCGAACGCGATGAGCAGGATGATGACTGCCGCGAGCAACCCGAGCAGTTCGCTCTCGGGGAACTTGATCGCGTTGAAGATCTGGCCGCCGTATTCGA
Organism: Ilumatobacteraceae bacterium; assembly: GCA_036403055.1. Classification (GTDB taxonomy): domain Bacteria; phylum Actinomycetota; class Acidimicrobiia; order Acidimicrobiales; family Ilumatobacteraceae; genus JAENVT01. The sequence continues at coordinate 1,740 of DASWRR010000196.1, forward strand.
TCTGCAGACCGGGCACCGCGATCTGAGCGCCGCGGGCCTTGATGTCGTCGGCGACCTTCATGAACTGGGTCTGCGTCCGCT
>DASWRR010000197.1:0-7825 GCA_036403055.1 Ilumatobacteraceae bacterium
GTTCGGGATCACGGCCTTCTGTCTCGGTCCGGCATGGCCGGTGACGTTGGCGGGCGCCGCGATCGCCGGCCTCGGCGGCGCTCTCCTGGCAGTCGTGATGCCGGGCGTGATCAACGACCACCACGGTGAGCACCGTGCTGCAGCCTTCGCCGCGGTCAACGGTGCAGTCGGGCTCACCGCCGTGATGTTCAGCCTCGTCGTTGGCGGCGCGCTGGCCCTCCACTGGTCGTGGCGGCCGCCGTTCCTTGCGCTGACCGCGGTCATCGCACTGACGCTCGCCTTCGTCGCGTGGCCCGTCGGCGTCCCCGAATCCACGGGCCACACGAACTTCTCTCTCGCCCATCTCTGGGATCGCGACGTGCTCGTCCCGTGGCTGCATCTGCTCAACGCGATCTTCCCCGAGATGGCGACAGCGGTGTGGGCGACGACCTACCTGAAAGAGGTCGGCCACGCTTCCGGCGGAGTTGCTTCGGCGTTTGCGGGCGCATTCGGAGTCGCCATGTTCCTCACACGCCAGGTGGTGCCGCGCGTCGTCGGCGTGTTCGGACGGTCGACAGTGTCGAGTTGTTTCTTGCTGCTCGCGTGTGGCTCGTTGGTGATGGTGTTCGGCGGAGGGTTGTTGCCACGGGTGATCGGCCTCGCGATCGTCGGCATCGGCGCGGGACCGCTGTATCCACTCGACGTCGACCGGTTGTACCTGTCGGCCGAGCACAAGATCGACTCGGTCTCGCTCGGTGCCATCTGCATCTTGGCCGCTGGCTTCGCCATCACGCTCGGGCCGCTCGCGCTCGGAGTGCTTGCTGACTCCTTCGGGCTTCGTCGGGCACTCCTGATCGTCCCGGCGAGTTGCGTCGTCGGCGCGATCACCCAGTGGCGGCCGCCATCACAGACCGCCGGTTCGCGACGCGCCTAGCGAAACAACCAGAGGAACAACGTCGGGTTGGCGCGCAGCACGACTTGACTCAACGCGTTATCAGCGATTTCCGGCGGGGTTGAGCTCTCGATGCTCTTGTCGGCAGGTCGCCCTTCCGCTTGGGTGTCGGGCACCGCTTCGAGCTCCGGCTCGAACGGAAGGACCGTCATGAGTGCCTCTGCGATGCGGGGTGCGCAGCCTTTTCGCTCGCGTCGGTGTGGCCGTGGTTGCTCTTCTCGCGGTCGCCACCATGACCGGCCTCACTGGCGCTGTCGCTCGCGTCCGAGTCGCCGTGATCGTCTCCCGCCGAAGTGCTCTTGTCCGAGTCGTCGGAACCCTCCGAGTCGTCGGAGTGCTTCGACCCGTCCGGCGTCTGCACCGAGCCGCCCGGCACGGCGTCGGCGCAGAACTCTTCAACGGTTTGGCCCGCTGCGGCTGCTGCATCGCTCAACGACTGGAACGGGACGGCGTCGTCGCTCGCTGCAGCGGTCGCGTCATCATCCGCGGTGTCGTTCGCGTCGTGCTTGCTTTGTGCCGCGAACGCGGTGCACAGCCCGAACTTCGCCGGACCGTTCACGTCGGGACCGATCCCCTCCGTGCTTTCCGTGACGCTGACGTCCGCGATCACGGGCTCCGCCGGCGCTGCACCGACGTCCTGCGTCGAGGAAGGCTCGACCGAAGTGGTTGGTTCTTGCGTAGGTGCGGTCGTCGGGAGTTCGGTCACGGTCGTTTCGGTGACCTCCGTCGCCTCCGTCTCGTCGTCGGTCGATTCGATGACTTCCGTGGTCGCCGAGGCCGACGGCCGCGACGGCGCGAATGGCATCGGCAGGCCGCCGGCCGCTGCAGCTGCGCCCGCGGACACGAGGGTGAGGACACCGATCGTCGCCAGCGTCCTGGCGGTCAACAACTTGTGAATTGACGGCCGCGTCAGCGGAGACGACGCCCGCACGATCGACGGCGCAGCCGCCGTCGTGAACGCACTGAGCGCAGCCTCAGCACCGCCGAGCTCGCTCCCGTCGCCGGGGCTACGAAGCGCAGCCAGCACAGCGTTGAGGCCGGCAACGTGTTCCGTGTGCTCCGCGCCGATCGCTGAGATGAGGCGTTCTGCCTCCTCAGGTGAGAGCGGCGGAATGGTCACACCGTTGAATCGTCCGAGACCCTCAATGCATTACAACTATTTTCGGGCCCAATCGCTTGGCGAGCGTCTTTACCGCCCGGTGCTGGGTGACCCGCACCCAGTTCGGTGATCGTCGAACGATCGAAGCAACCTGGTCGACGTCGAGATCACCGAGCACGCGCAGGAGCAAGACCTCGGACTGTTCAACGGTGAGCATCGACGTGATCAAGGCCGCCGCGCGAAGTCCGGAGATCTTCTCCAACGCCTCGTTGTCGGTTTGATCGCCGTTTGCCACGTCGTCGAACGTCGAAACGTCGACGACGTCGGTTCGCCGTCGCACCGCGGTTCGGCGATGATCGGCCAATCGATTGCGGGCGATCGCGAACACCCACGCCCGGAACTCCGGCCATTCTCCGTCGAATCGGCCGATGCCCGCTGCGACGGCCACCCAGACGTCTGCGGCGAGGTCGTCCGCGGCAGTCGAGTCCTGCGCTGACAAGAACCGGAGCAATCTTGGTTGCAACTCCCTGAACAGGGCTTTCACGGCTCGAGCGTCACCATCGCGCGCCCCGGCAATGACCGCGCCGAACTGCGACGGTTCGAACTGCGCGGGTGACATGACTCTTCATCGGAACGAAGTGCTCCCAGCGCAACCGATATTTCGCTCTGTCGTGGCCTCCGACGCTGGATCGCGGCCTGCGGACACTGCCGGAATTTGCCCGCCGATGTTTGGAGCACAGCGAAATCGGAAATGACTGGCATGCCCGATGTTCGGGTTAGCTCACTCTCGAAGGAGTTGAAGTAATGGTAGGTTTCATTCTGTACCTCATCGTGATCGGCCTCGTCGCCGGTTTCATCGCGAGGGCCGTGGTCCCGGGTAGGGATTCAATGTCCGTTCCAGCAACCATTCTTCTTGGTGTGATCGGTTCGTTCATCGGTGGCTTCATCGGGTATGCACTGACCCATCATGATGCAAAAGATGGCGCGTTCCAAGCGTCAGGAATCATCGGTTCGATCGTCGGCTCGATCATCGCGTTGCTCGTCTACCGCGCCGCAACCGGACGCAATCGCCACCACATGGCCTGACCCTCATAACGACAGCCTCAACGCGGATTCGTCCGTGTGCGGCCCTGCTGACGGAGACGTCGGCAGGGCCGCCGTCGTTTTTGAGTCAAGGTCGTCAAGTCGCTGCGCCCGTATGGTTTTCACGAGAAGTGGTCGGTTGCTCGCAAACGGTTCTGTAATCAAGAAACTTCGCTGATACGACGCCGGTGCCTTGCCGTTGGGGCCAGCGCGGCGGCGCGCTGACGGATTTAGCTGGGAGAATGGGCCGAACGACCCATAAGGAAAGCGAGCAACGTGGCGTAGTGTCGGTGGTCCACCCCCCTGGAGGACCAACATGCTCACCACCTCACGTCTCGCTCGCACACTGTGTGTGGCTGGCGCCGTGCTCACGATCTGTGGGGCCTCGCTCGGATTGCTCGGATCGACGACGTTCGCGGCGGGAGCGCCGACCGGAACCGTCGCAACAGTTGGGAACACTCCGTACGACACGATCGGCCAGGCGTGCGATCTCACTCGCAACGGTTACCACTTCGTCATGAACGGTTTGCAATACCCAGTCGGTTCGACAATCGACGGGAACGACTTCGGACCGATCCTCATCACGTTCTCAGACGGCAGTACCGCATCCGCCCTCTTCACCGATCTCTCCGGCGGCGCGGTTGCCCATTTCCTGAACAACACCGTGAATCAGAGCGGCAATTTCACGATCACCTCGGCGACGATGACGTTCCCTGCCGGCACCGACATCACCGGATTCAATAACTTTAGAATCAGCCATCCGCCGTGCGGAACTGTCACTCCGACGACGACCACGTCGACCACGATCGCCCCGACAACGACCACCTCGACAACGATCGCCCCGACAACGACCACCTCGACCACGATCGCCCCGACAACGACCACCTCGACCACGATCGCCCCGACAACGACCACCTCGACAACGATCGCCGCAACCACGACCACGGCCGCAGCGACCACGACCACCGCGACACCGGACGCACCCACGACCACGTCACGAGTGCTTTCCGAGGTGCCGGTGCCGCCGACCACGACGATCGTCGCCGTTGCGTCGGAGGCAGTTCCGGCGGGCGCTGCGCTCCCCGTGACCGGCAAGAACGCCGGGTCGATGGCGATCCTCGGAATGTTCCTCCTCACCGCAGGCCTGGCGATGTGGGGCGTCTCACGCCGCTCACGTCCGATCGACGCCTGATCCAATCCGACGGCGGGTCACGTCACGTTTCATCCGGCACGACCGGACGGAACGTGACGTGCTTGCGTTTTGTGGCTAGGTGAACAGTTGAACGACGCGCCAGGTGAGGTACAGCGCGAGCAGGACCATCAACAACTTGAAGTGCCACGGCGGCTTTGCCGTGTCCTCACCGTCGTCCCCGGCGGCCAACTGCCGCAGATCAAGGCTCTTCGCCGTGATCCGTTGTCGTACGGGCGCCTCGACGGAGCGGCCGCAGGACGGGCACGTGCCGTCTTCGTTCATGGCGGCCGGCGCCCAGTACTTCGCGCAGTCCTCACACCACGGCACTAGTCCGTCCGCTTCCTGACTCGCAGCTTCAGCGGGGTGCTGCCGAAATCGAACGCCTCGCGAATGCTGCGCTCGAGGTACCGCATGTACGTCTGAGGGAGCTCGCGGTTGACGAAAAGCGTAAACGTCGGCGGATCGGTGGCGCCCTGCAACGCGTAGAGCACTCGTACGCCGTGGCCGGCAGGCTGACGCTGCTGAGCGTCGGAGATCACGCGGTTCACGTCACGGGTCGGGACACGTCGGTGGTATTGCGTGATCGCCTCTTGGAGCACCGGGCGCAGCTTGTTGACGCCCTTGCCGCTCAACGCCGAGATCTTCAGGACCGGCGCGTCGCCGACGAAGTACAGCTTGCGCTTGAGCTCCGCCTGCACCTGGAGTCGTTGCTCGGGATCGTCGACCAGGTCCCACTTGTTGAGCATGACGACGATCGGACATCCGGCGGCATCCACGCGCTCGGCCAACCGCTGATCCTGGCTGGTGATGCCGTCGGTCGCATCGATCACAAGCAACGCGATGTCGCTGCCGTCGATGGCTCGAAGGGCGCGAACCACCGAGTAGTACTCGGCCGAGTCGTCGATCCGACTCCGACGGCGCATTCCCGCAGTGTCGACGAAGACGATGGGCCCATCCGGCGTATCGACAAGCGTGTCGATGGCGTCGCGGGTGGTGCCGGCCATGTCGTGGACGACGGAACGGTCTTCGCCGACGAGGCGGTTGAAGAGCGTGCTCTTGCCGACGTTCGGGCGCCCGACGATCGCGACGCGCGGCGGCGGCTGGTCGCCCGCCTTCCACAGCTCGGTTGCATCGTCGATGTCGATGCCGACCTCTTCGTCGACCCCGTCAGGAACAGGAAGCAGCGAGATGACCTCGTCGAGCAAGTCGCCGGCGCGTCGGCCATGCAGGGCACTGACCGGATACGGCTCCCCCGCGCCCAGCGCGAGGAACTCCCATCGCTCGTTCTCTCGCCGCTCGTTGTCGGCCTTGTTCGTGACGAGGAGCACCGGTGCCTTGATCCGGCGCAGCCAATTGGCCAACGCCTCGTCGTCTTCCGTCACGCCGGTCGTGGCATCGACGACGAACAGCACGACGTCGGCGGTCTTCACGGCGGCTTCCACCTGGCGGCTGACCTTTGCGTCGAGATCGTTGCCACCGGGAAGCCATCCGCCGGTGTCGACCAACAGGAAGTGCACGCCCAGCCAATCGGCCTCGGTCTCGTTACGGTCGCGCGTCACGCCGGGGCGGTCCTCGACGATCGCCACCTGCTCGCCGACGATGCGGTTGAACAGCGTGCTCTTGCCGACGTTCGGGCGTCCGACGATGACAACGGTTGGCAACGTCATACGGAAGGCTCCAGCGCTTTGCGAAGTGAGATGCCGTCCGTTTGGACGATCTCCACCGGCCGCGGCAGGTCCTCGACGTTCATGCCGTCGAGGAACCTTCCTTCGGAGAGGCAGACGTCCGGCAACAAGTAGCGCTGACCCGCAGGCTCCGCAGCGAGGACTCGCTGCAGGTCGTGACCGACCATCAGCCCGGTGACCGCGGTGTTGCCGCCGAAGAACTCGTTCGTGACGGCAATGATCCGCACGTCGGGGCGACCGAGGTCGGCGACGAGCGGCGCGAGAACCCGCGCGCCGAACTCGCCGGTCAGGATCCCGACCGGCGCATTGCGACGCGGGGTCAGGTGCAACTGCGCACCGCTCGTGCCGCAGGCCCGCGCCCGCAGGCCCGTGTACGCGGCCGGGTTCGGCGGGGCGTCGACTGCGGCGAAGAAGCCTGCTTCCGGTCCGGTCGGCAGGTCGGCGCGTCCGGTGAACTCCATCTCGAACGTGCGCGCCATCCCGATGCCGTCCTCGTGCATCGAGAAGTCGCCGTAGTGCTCAGCGGCGGGGAACGGGCGGTCGGCCATGAGGTAGTACTCGTCGGCGGCGAACACCATCCGGTGCCCGACGGTGCTGAGGAACACGTCCTGCCAATCCTCGATCGCGTCGACCATCGATCTGGCCTCGTCAGGCGTGTGCAGGCGCATCGCCGATTCCTTGTTGAACTTGCTGAGTCCGAGCGGCACGACCGCGACGGACTCGAGATCGGCGTACTCGTCGAGGATCCCGGCCATCGTCCTGTCGAACACCGCGCCGTCGTTGACGCCCGGGCACAGCACGATCTGGCCGCGCACCACGATGTCGTTGTCGAGCAGGGCGCGCAGCCAGCGCAGGCTCATGCCGCCGCGCGGGTTCTTCAACATTCGCGAGCGCACATCCGGATCGGTGGCGTGGATGCTGACGTTGAGGGGCGACAGCCGCTCGTTGATGACCCGCTCGAGGTCCGCTTCTGTGAACCGGGTCAGCGTCGTGAAGTTGCCGTACAGGAAGCTGAGTCTGTAGTCGTCGTCCTTCAGGTACAGGCTTCGCCGCATGCCGGCGGGAAGTTGATAGATGAAGCAGAACTCGCAGTGGTTGTCGCAGGTGCGCACACGATCGAACACCGCGCTCGACACCTCGGCGCCCAATGGTTCACCGGCGCGCTTGGTGATCTCGAGCGACGACTGCAAACCACCGCGCAGCAACTCGATCTCGATCTCCGCTTCGTCGGCGGCGAACTGCCACTCGATCACGTCGCGGGGCACGATCCCGTTGATCGTCACCACCTCGTCGCCAGCACACAGGCCTGCCCGCTCGGCCGCGGATCCGGGCGCGACGCTGACAACCACGGGTGCGGACATGGCTTCCCAGGCTATCGGCGGCAGGCCCCGGGTAGCCTGCGAACGTGGACGTCGACCGGGTTCTGCTCGCCGAGCCACGGGGGTTTTGCGCCGGTGTCGAGATGGCGATCAAAGCCTTGGCGTGGATGGTGCGAACGTTCGATCCGCCCGTCTACTGCTATCACGAGATCGTCCACAACAAGATCGTCGTCGACCGTTTCGTGGAGCAAGGGGTGGTGTTCGTCGACGACATCGCGGACGTGCCTCCAGGGTCACCGATCATGCTCTCGGCACACGGCTCGGCGCCGGAGGTCGTTGCGGCAGCGCGTGAGCGCGGTAGCTACGTCGTCGACTCGGTGTGCCCGCTCGTGACGAAGGTCCATCACGAGGTGAAGGTGCGAGCGGGAAAGGGCTTCCAGATCGTCTATGTCGGGCACGAGGGTCACGAGGAGGCGGTCGGCACGATGGCCGTCGCGCCCAATGCAATCCATCTCG
>DASWRR010000198.1:0-2956 GCA_036403055.1 Ilumatobacteraceae bacterium
CAGCCATGCGGTCGGCCCGATGGGCCATGGTCATGCGTCGGCTGGATGGTGGGAGGGCGCTGTCGGGCCGGGGCTGGCGATCGACACCGACCGCTGGTTCGTGGTGTGCGCCAACGTGCTCGGAGGGTGTCAAGGTTCGACCGGTCCGGCGACCGGGCACCCGGTGGACGGCAAGCCCTACGGCAGCCGGTTCCCAGTCGTTACCGTGCGCGACATGGTTCGGGCGCAGCTGCGCCTCGCGGATCATCTGGCGATCCCAGCGTGGCACTCGGTGATCGGTGGATCGATGGGTGGCATGCAGGTGCTCGAGTGGGCGATCACCTTTCCGCATCGAGTGCGCTCCATCGTGCCGATTGCGACGTGCGCGCAGGCCACTGCGCAGCAGATCGCGTGGGGAGCAATCGGTCGACGGTCGATCCGCCTCGACCCGAACTGGCGCGGCGGTGACTACTACGACGCGGACGACGACGATGGACCATGGGAAGGCCTGTCGGTCGCGCGCATGGTTGCGCAGGTCACGTTCCGCAGTGACAACGTGTTCACCGACCGGTTCGGCAGGGAGTTGGCCGACGGCGCGACGCTCCACGACGGCCTCGATCTGTGGCAGCGGTTCGAGGTCGAGCGTTACCTCGACCATCACGGCGAGAAGCTCGTCCGACGTTTCGACGCCAACAGCTACCTGATCATCGGCAAGGCGATGGATCTACACGATGTCGGCAGAGGCCGCGGCGGACTGATCCCGGCGATGGGTCGCATCAAGGTGCCCGCAATGACGATCGGGATCTCCAGCGACATCTTGTACCCCTCGTACCAGCAACGCCAGATCCGCGATGTGTTGGTGGCCGGTGGAACGAAATGCGACTACGTCGAGATCGATTCCCCACACGGCCACGACGCGTTCCTCATCAACTTGGATCAGCTCTCCGCGCCACTCGCCAAGTTCGTCGACTCCGTCGAGAACTAGAACTCGCTCTACAGCTTCGGACTCGGCAGCATCGCGTCGAGGACTCCGACAGCGCGGCTCTTCGCCGGCATCGTGATCGTCATTCGTTGCGTTCCACCGAGTGGGTGAACGGTGCGCAGCACGTACACGGCGCGGCGCGACGGCGGTGCGGGCGACTTGCCTTCCAACGACCATGTGGTGACGTCGTGATGCAGCTTTCGTTTGACGTCGACCTGCAGTTGACCGGGACCGAGGACGCTGATCCACACCTCGCGCTTGCGGCCATCCGCGTCACCTTCGCCGGAGATCCACTGGCCCGTGCAAAGGAACCGGCTGGCGTCCTTCGAGACGTGGTGCGGCTCGATGCGGTAGCCGATGTAGATCAGCCCGGCGCACACAGCGATCGCCAACAGCATCCAGAACACATCCACGTTCGCAAGCTTGGCGCATCCGTGGCGCGTTCGACCGTCTCGACGCGTCGCGTGTCGAGTGCTGAGTCGATGCCGGTGTGGGACGGTGTCGTCCGTGCGAGAATGGGCCGGTGCACGCGGAGTCCGTACGCCGAGCCGTTGACGGCATCCTCGCCGGCGACTTCTCGGACCCCACGAACGAACGCATCATCTACCTGTCCGCCGCCGGTCTCGTCGTCGTCGGATTGGCGTTGCTCGTGGGGACGCTCGTGTGGTGGCGACGCGGTCGACAGGAGCATCCGTCGCTCGCACCGCTCGAGGTGATGGGCGCTCGTTCGTGGGTCAAGGCACCCGACGCCGATCGCCGCCGTCGCCTCGAGCAGGTGAGGTTGAGCGGGGCCGCCGGTTCGGTCGAGGAGCCCGTTCGTTCCGCGCCGGTTGATCTGGAAGCCCTCGTTCGCAGTGTCCCGCAAGCCTTCGACGACCTCCGCGAGCCGAGCAGTGTGATCTCGCCGGCCGTCGCCGAGGAACCGGTCGCCGAGGAACCCGTCCCCGACGGGCCGGTCGCCGACGATGCCGACGCCGACGCCGACGCCGAGGCGGAGCCCGAGTCCGAAGCTGTCGACGACGAGCGTGTCGCCGACGAACCCGATGCTGTCGCCGATGAGGACGTCGAGCCGGTCGACGCGACCATGATCGAAGCGGAGCGTCCGATCGAGCACGTCACAAAATCTCCGGTAGCCCCGGAAGTTTCGTGACTTGCCTCCCATAGATCGGGGCGGCGGTACTACGGTGTGCGTACGTGGCTGACGGATTGGATGTCGAGGCGATGCTCGGCCGATTTCGTGAACGTGCCGCTGCCGTCAAGGGCCGGCCGCTACCGCCGGTCGCCGGCGAGGAGCGCCAGCGGTTCATCCAACAAGCCAAATCGGACTACATGGACTTCGCGATCATCGGCGATGCGACGGCTTCGATCGACGACGGAATATTGACGCTGCGGGTCGACCTCCGACCGGCCGATAAGAAGTCGTGAAGACTGCAGAGGGCCGCGCCAAGCTGGCCATTTCGATCGCCGCGGTCGCGGTGTTCGCGTGGGGCTTCGGCCCGTTGCTGGTTCGGGGCGTCGATGCATCAGCGCCGACGATCGTGTTCTGGCGCTTGTGGCTGGCGATGCCGGTGATGTTGAGCGCGGCGTACTTCACGGGTGGCCGAGTCAGCCTTGCGTTGCTGAGGTCGGTGTTCGTCCCCGGCGTGCTGTTCGGCATCTCGACGCTCGTCGGGTTCACGTCGTATCAGACAACGTCCATAGCAAACGCGACTCTTATTGGAGCGCTCCAACCGGTTTTGATGTTGTTCATCGGGCCGTTGCTGTTCCACGACCGTTCGAGTGCGCGTCAGATCCTTCTCGCGGTCATCGCCCTGGGTGGAATCAGCACTGTCGTGCTCGGTGCGAATCAGTCATCGGGAGCGACGCTGCACGGCGATGTGCTCGCGTTGATCAACCTCGGTCTCTTCACCACGTACTTCGTGAGGATGAAGCAGGTCCGCAACAAGGGCATCCATTCGATCGCGCTGATCGCCGGCGTGTTCAGTGTTGCCGCCG
>DASWRR010000199.1:0-2164 GCA_036403055.1 Ilumatobacteraceae bacterium
CCGGTGATCGTCGGCGGCATCATCCCCGACGATGACCGAGCCACGCTGATGGCGGCCGGTGTCGCTGCCGTCTACACGCCGAAGAACTTCCGGCTGGCGACGATCATGGCCGACATCGCCGACCTCGCCGAGGCCCACCGCACCGGCGCGTAGCGCGCCAACGTCTTGTGCGGAGCTGCCGTCGCTCGCCGGTCCGCGGCTCTGCCACACTTGCGAGTGAGCGATCAGGCTCCGAGAGAGGGGGCCTCCGTGGCCACGAACAAGGAAATCATCGAATCCATCTATGGCAGTTTTGCAGTCGGTGACGTGCCGGCTGTCCTGGGTGCGATGGATGAGAACATCGAATGGACCGAGGCCGAAGGCTTCCCGCTTGCCGGCACCTACGTTGGCCCGCAAGCCGTGTTGGAAGGTGTGTTCATGCGACTCGGGGAAGTCGGCGACGAGTTCGCCGCCATCCCCGACCAGATCGTCGCCGATGGCGACACAGTCGTTGCGCTGGGGAACTACAGCTGGAAGCACAAGACCTCTGGGGAACCGGCGAAAGTGAAGATGGCCCACGTCTTCACCTTGGCGGACGGAAAGGTCGCAACGTTCCAGCAGCACGTCGACACGGTCAGAGTCCGCGAACTCAGCTGACGACCAGTCAACGGGTTGGTGAACGATCTGGGCGCCACGCTCGGCCTTCGCACCAGCTCACCGAAACCGAGTGGCACCCAGATCGGCAAGGTCACGGCGCGCACAACTCCCGCGCTCGGATCTGGGCGCCACGCTCGACACATCGGCCTCACGTTGCGAGAGCGGGCGCTACCTCGGTTGCGAAAAGCTGCAACGTCCGTAGGTCCTTTGGCGCAATTTGGAAATGGGTGACGCCGGCATCGACAAACGTACGCAGGCTGGCAATGGCGTCGTGCGGTGTCGGACCGTGGATCACCTGATCGAAGTCGTAGTCCGGAAAGTCGGTCGGCACGACACCGACGAAACTGTCGACGTCGGTCGGAAAGTCGACCTGAGCCGTGACGCTGATCGTGATCTCGTCGGGCGAGCGGCCGAGCTCTTGCAAGCGTTGGAGGAGACGAGCGTGTGGAGGTTCGAAGACCTGCGGCGCTGCGTCGGAATTCCAACCGTCGGCGTGCTCTGCGGCAAGGCGCACAACCCGGTTGCCCGTGCTGCCGATCATGATGGGTATCGGCGTCGGCGGAATCGGCCGGCAGTACGCATCGACAATCGAGTAGTGCTCACCCGTGAAGGTGGCGGGCCCGCCTTCCCACAGCAGGTGCAAGATCGTCATGGCTTCGACGAGCTGGTCGACTCGGTCCTTCCTGGACGGGTACCCGTAGCCGTACGATCGGTACTCCTCCTCGTTCCATCCAGCCCCGATGCCCAGCACCAAACGGCCGCCGGTGAGGAACTGCAGCGTCGCCGCCATCTTCGCCAGCAGCGCAGGGTTTCGATAGCCCTGACCGAGCACCAGCGATCCGACGTGGAACTGCTCGAAACGCGTTGCCAAGACGCACAACCGCGTCCAACACTCCAAGACTGGCGCGTCACCGAACTGGAAATGATCGCTCGCCCACAACGTGGTGAACTCCGGACCGAGCAGATGCACCGAGCGGGCGTAGCCCTCGAGCATCGCGGCACCGCTACTGATGTCGTACGCGTCCTCGGGCAACGCGCACAGACCAAACGTGACCGACATGAGTCCCCCGTCGCAGTCCCACTCTGGCGCGGAGACCTAGAGCGCATGATGCCCCTCATCGAGCGCGTCCGCAAGGTTTGGCGCGGATCGGTCGTGCACGCCTGACCACCGATCGGGTCTTCGCGCTACTTGATATCGAACCCAAGCAATTGACGAAACGCCGCGACGTCGTCGCAGCCGCTCTCGTGAGGCAGTAGAGGTCGACGGGTGATCTCGCGGCCGTCGAGGACCAGATGCGGCACTCGTCGTTCGCCGACTGTGATCGGCCAGTCGGCGCGATCGATCACGGCGCACTTCACACCGACGTCGACCCAAGCGAGCGTGGAGAGGTCCGGCCCTGTCCATTCCTGGTTCGGGTCCGAGATCAAGCCCACCCCGCCTTTCGACACGATCGCCCACCTCGTGAACGACACCACTCTCGTGTCACCACGCGGCTGACAGCACCAGGGCGCGAGCGCGGCCAACAGA
>DASWRR010000200.1:0-2292 GCA_036403055.1 Ilumatobacteraceae bacterium
CGTGGTGCGGGCGATCGTGTTCGGGATCATCATCATGATCGCGGCGCCTGCGACGTTCGTCCTGCTGCTGATCCTGTCGACGAAGCTGCTGGAACGAGTGATCGCGATCGGGACCGACCACGACTCGTCGGTGTGGATCTCGTACATGATCATGGGCGCAGTTCTCGTCATCGCCGGCTCGTGGGCGATGCGCAAGCGGTTCGTGGGCGAACCGGCATGAGCCATCACCACGTGGTGATCGTCGGCTCGGGACCGGCCGGCCTCACCGCCGCGATCTACGCCGCACGGGCGAACCTGCACCCGCTCGTCATCGAGGGCGAGCCATCGAGCACCTCGGATCAGCCCGGCGGTCAGCTGATGCTGACGACGGACGTCGAGAACTTCCCTGGTTTCCCCGACGGGATCATCGGTCCGGAACTGATGCAGAAGTTCCGTGAGCAGGCGTCGCGCTTCGGCGCCGAGTTCCTCACGGACAAGGTGACGTCGGTGGACTTCACCGAGCGGCCTTTTCGTCTCAGCGTTCGCGATCGCCACATCACCGCGGAAGCCGTGATCATCTCGACCGGCGCGCAGAGTCTCATGCTCGGGCTCGAGGCCGAGTCGAGGTTGCTCGGCTACGGGCTATCGACGTGCGCAACGTGCGACGGATTCTTCTTCCGCGGCCAGGAGATCGCAGTCGCAGGGGGCGGCGACAGCGCGGTCGAGGAGGCGACGTTCCTCACCAAGTTCGCTTCGAAGGTCACGCTGATCCATCGACGCGACACGCTCCGTGCGTCCAAGATCATGCAAGAGCGGGCGCTCGGCAATCCGAAGATCGAGTTCATGTGGAACACCGTGATCGACGATCTCGTCGGTGAGAACAAGCTCGAAGGTGTCGTCGTGCGACACGTGCACACCGGTGAGGTGTCAACGCTGCCCGTCACCGGGTTGTTCGTCGCGATCGGCCATCGTCCGAACACTGACCTCTTCAAGGGCATCCTCGACATGGAGGACAACGGCTACCTGATCACGCAGCCGGGCTCGTCGCGCACGAACATCCCGGGTGTGTTCGCCTGTGGCGACGTCCAGGACCACGTCTACCGTCAGGCGATCACGGCGGCCGGGTCGGGTTGCATGGCCGCGATCGACTGCGAACGGTGGCTCGAAAGCGTCCACTGACGTGCCGCTGCGGGAACCATCGCGCTGCGTGGCGAGCGTCACCGCCGCTCGGGGAATGCATGTCGCAGTGCTGCCGTTCAGTACCGATAGCATCACGATTCCGATTGAAAGGACCCCCCGCCATGACCGCTGGCATCGTCACTCTCACCACCGCCACGTTCGATGAAACCGTTGCCGCAGCCGACAAGCCCATCATCGTCGACTTCTGGGCGGAGTGGTGCGGGCCGTGCAAGATGATCGCTCCGATTCTTGGTGAGATTGCCTCTGAGCAGGGAGATCACCTCACGATCGCGAAGTTGAACGTCGACGAAAATCCTGAGATCGCAATGCGGTTCAACGTCATGAGCATCCCGACGTTGCTGGTGTTCAAAGGTGGCGAGGTCACCAAGCGGCTCGTCGGGGCGAAGGGCAAGGGGCAGTTGTTGCAGGAGCTCGACGAATTTCTGCCTACTTCCCGCTGACACCGGGTCAGCGCGGCGAGGCAATACGCGATCTACAGCGCCGCCTCGGTGCCGCGGGATACCCACCTGCGGGCGCCGAGGCGGCGTTTTTCTGCCATGCCACGGAGGAAGCCGTGCGCGCGTTCCAGAGCGGTCGCGGGCTGCGATGCGACGGTCGCTGCGACGAGCAGACCTGGACGGCGTTGGTCGAGGCGAGTTGGAAGTTGGGTGACCGCCTGTTGTTCCTGACGTCGCCGAACCTGCGTGGCGACGATGTCGCCGATCTCCAGTCGCGACTAGCCCGCCTCGGGTTCGACTGCGGGCGCGTCGACGGGATCCTCGGTCCGAGCACGGCGCGTGCCCTTGAGGACTTTCAATCCAACTGCGGCACCACTCCGGACGGTGTCTGTGGGGTGGACACCGTGCGAACACTGACCATGATGAGCTCCCAAAGCGGCGCCGGCCCTGGGATCGCCGCAGTTCGCGAGCGTGACCGCTTGCGAACCGGACTCGGCTCGGTCGCCCAGTGCCGCATCGTGATCGGCCAGTACGGCGGGCTCAGCGCCCTCAGCCGGACGCTGTCGCGAGAACTTCGCCTGCGCGGCGCCACTGTGATGTCACTCGACGAGCCGGACGCAGTAGCACAGGCGACGGCCGCGAACCATTTCGCGGCGGACGTGTACCTCGGGTTCGA
>DASWRR010000201.1:0-3285 GCA_036403055.1 Ilumatobacteraceae bacterium
CGGCTGCAGGATGCGGTAGAAGCCGGCGTCGGTGAAGAGCTTGTGCGTTTCCTCCGAGTAACGACTCCGCGCCTCGGTCTTCTCCTGTTCGTCGACGAGATGAGAACGAAGCGCGACGGCTCGGGCGACCATCTCGTCGGGAGTCAGACCGGGATCCGGCACGGCGAAGCTCATCGGGTCACCTTAGACAGAGGGTGGCGGCGCGGTGCCAGCGTCGTCGAAGATCTGAAGGATTTGTTTGACATCAGGCCTCGAACGCACGACGATGTGAAGTAGTTGTTTCAGATCGGAGACCTCAATGGCTGCTGACGACAGGGTGAAGATCAGGGACGTGCGTGTGCTCGCAGCCCTTTCGCACCCGATTCGCCTGGCGGTCCTCCACCTGCTGCTGACCCTCGGAGAAGTGACTGCGACCCAATGCTCCGACGTCGTGGATGCGACGCCGTCGGCGTGCAGCTACCACCTACGACACCTCGAACGGTTCGGTCTCGTCGAGCGAGCGGACGTCGATGCCGAGAACACCGACGGTCGGACTCGGCGCTGGCGATCCGTCGCCTCGGTTTTCGACTTCGGTGAGCCGCGCAGCAACGAATCGCCGGAGCTCCTCGCCGCGAGCGTCGCGCTGATCTCGACCGGCCTCGCGGAGAACCTTCGACTCGCGCAGCACTACCTCGCGCACCTCGACGATGTGACGGGACCGTGGCAGGACGTCGCGACGTTCTCGACGTACGCGTTGACGGCGAATGCGCGCGAGCTCGAAGAAGCGATCGCGGCGATCGATGCCATCGTTCGGCCGCTTCGAGGCGCTGCTCGCAAACATCCGCCTGCCGACGCGTTGCCGGTGCGTCTTTCACTCGAGGCGTTTCCTCGGACCGACCTTCCATGACAGAGGAGTCGACCGCAGCGGTCGATCAAGAGGGCACGCCCTCACCGTGGCGAACGCGCGACTTTCGACTCGTGTGGACCGGAGGGTTCGTGAACGACGTCGGTGATTGGCTGCTCCTCGTCGCGCTGCCGGTCTACGTCTTCACTCAGAGCAGGTCAGGATCTGCGACCGCGATCCTCTTCGTCGTGGAACTGGTCGCAGCGCTGATCCTCGGCCCGGTCGGCGGAAGCCTCGTGGACCGATGGGACCTCCGCCGCACGCTGATCGTCACCAACGTTGCGCAGGCGATCACCTTGACACCGCTCCTCGCGGTGAATGGTCATCGAATCTGGCCGGCCTATCTCGTTGTCGGCGTCCAGGCGATGCTGACGCAGATCAACAACCCGGCGTCGGCAGCGTTGCTACCGCGCGTCGTCGCGCCGGACCAGTTGACGGTTGCCAACGCAGCGAACTCGACCAGCGCAAGCTTGGCCCGGCTCGTGGGATCACCGCTCGGCGGACTGGCGGTCGGGTTGGGCGGAATCGGCACCGTCGTGTTGATCGACGGCGTCACGTTCGTGGCGGTCGCGGTGGCGACCGCATTCGTCAGCTCCGACACCGCACCGATCACGACGGACGCGAACACCGGCGAGGCCGTGGAGAGCGGGATGCGCGCCGGCGTCAACGCTGTTCGCGGCCACCGATCGCTGATGTCGATGTTGCTCATCGATGCGTTCGGTCAGATCGCGCAGGGCTTCTTCCTCGTGTTGTTCGTCGTGTTCGTCGTCGATCGACTCCACGGCGGAGGAGTCGACGTCGGCCTGATTCGGGGCAGCATGGCAATCGGCGCGGTCATCAGCGCGGCCGTGATCGGTAAGTTCGCCGATCGCGTCGCACCGCTGACGCTGCTGACAATTGGCTACTTCGGGATGGGCGCGACTTCACTGCTGTTCTGGAACGCTCCGGCGGTAACGACGGCGTTGTGGGTGTACATCCTCGTCTTCGGAGTTTCGGGAGTGCCAGGTTCTGCGCTCGGCATCGGGATGTTCACCGCGGTGCAGCAGCTCAGTCCCTCGGGCATGCTCGGTCGTGTCATCGGAATGGCTGGTGCACTCGACGCACTGGCTCGGGCAGTGGGATCGCTGCTCGCGGGCGTGCTCGTGTCGCGTGTCCACCTCGTCGTGCTGCTCGACACTCAATCGGCGATCTACCTCGTGTGCGGTGCGTTGGCCTACGTCTTCCTGTGCAGGCGGAGTACGGTTTCCGCATGACAGAGCCGTTCATCGACGTGGTCGACGACGAGTCGGCACTGCGCGATCTGTATCGAATGCCCGCCGACACCACGCGCCTCAAAGTGCAAGGCAGCCTCGACCAGCACGCGCGGGCATTCATCGACGCGTCTCCGTTCGTGCTCATCGGCACGACGTCGAGCGACGGAACAGCGGATGTCTCACCGAAGGGCGGTCCGCCAGGCTTCGTCGTGGTCCTCGACGACGAGCGCCTCGCGATCGCAGATCTGTCGGGCAACAATCTGCTCGACTCGATCACCAACATCGTCAACGGATCGGGCGTCGGGCTGCTGTTCGTCGTGCCCGGAATGGAAGAAACGCTGCGCGTCAACGGGTATGCGTGGCTGACGACCGACCCGGCCGTGCTCGACTTGTGTGCAGTGAAGGATCGTCGGCCGAAGGCGGCTGTCGGGGTGTTGGTGAAGCAGCAATACATGCATTGCGCCAAGGCGTTCCGTCGCAGCGAGTTGTGGAACGCCGAGACGTGGCCGGATCGCACGGCTCTTCCGACACTCGGTTGCATCCTTCGCGATCAAATCAGTGCGATCGGGGAGATGAGCGTCGACTCGATCGACGAGAACCTCGAGCAGGACTACGCACGGACGTTGTGGGAGCCAGGCGGAAAGAGGTAGTCGCACACGTCGGCCGCGTGCGGTGCCGTCAGACGAAGATGACGATTGCCGCAGCGACGACGAGTGCCGGTAGGCCGACCTTCACGCCGACGACGCTGTAGCGCTTCGCCGATACTTCGACTCCAAGACCCCGCGCCGTGTCGCGCCACAACAACCCCGACAACGCGCCGGTGAGGACCAGCGCTGGTCCGACGTTCGCACCGATGAGCAAGGGCCACACCTGCGCGCGATCGCGCAGCGATGACATCGCCGCCAACACGGCGGGAAGGTTGTTGGAGATGTCGGAGCCGACCGCGCCGAACAGCAATGCACGAAGGCGCCCGAGCACTCCCGTCGCATCGAAGATTCGCCCGAGCCTCATGTACGAAGTGGCGCCGGCGACGAGCACGCTCAGCGCGGCGGCAACGAGCATCGCTTCGTACGGAACCGCACGCACCGGAACATGCGCCGCCAAGACGGCGCCCCACAGCAATGCGATGGCCGCGATGCTCCACTCCGG
>DASWRR010000202.1:0-1890 GCA_036403055.1 Ilumatobacteraceae bacterium
CGCGGGGTCCGACGTGCTGCTGCTCGATGAACCGACGAACCACCTCGACATCGATGCGAAGACGTGGCTGCTGCAGTTCCTCCGCACGTATCGCGGCGCGCTGCTGGTCATCAGCCACGACCTCGAACTGCTCGACGAGGCGATCACCCGTGTGCTGCACCTCGACCGGCCGGCGGAAGAAGCAGTCGGCGAGATCGTCGAGTACAAGGGCACGTACAGCCAGTACCGCACGTCGCGCGCTCGCGACGAGGAGCGCCTCGCGAAGAAGGCCGCGTTGCAGGCCAAGGAGATCGCCCGAATCCAGACGGTTGTCGATCGTTTCGGCGCGAAGGCCAGCAAGGCGGCGATGGCGCACAGCAAGGAGAAGCACATCATCCGCCTCGAGGCGCAGCGCGTTCATGTGCACAAGGCCGACCGGACCCTGCGGGTCAAGTTTCCCGACCCACCGCCCAGCGGTGCGACCGTCATCACGGCGCATGGTCTGTCGAAGGCGTACGGGGGGCCGCCGGTGTTCGAGGACGTGTCGTTCGACGTCGCACGCGGCGACCGGTTGCTGGTGCTCGGCCTGAACGGCGCCGGCAAGACCAGTCTGTTGCGGATCCTCGCGGGGGAGACGACAGCGAACCTCGGCATGTTCAGCTTCGGTCACAACGTCAACGTCGGTTACTACGCGCAGGAGCACGACAACTTGCAGAGTGACGCGACGCTGCTCGACAACATCCGCGCCGCGGTACCCAACGACATCGTGCTGACCGAGACGCAGCTGCGCGGCATGCTCGGCATGATGGGGCTCAGCGGCGAGAAGGTGTATCAAGAGAGCGGGACGTTGTCCGGCGGCGAGAAGACCAAGCTCGCGTTGGCGATGCTGATGGTCGGCCGCAACAACCTGTTGTTGCTCGACGAGCCGACCAACAACCTCGATCCTCCGAGCCGTCAATCGGTCACCGATTCGCTGACGGCGTGGAAGGGCACGATCGTCTTCGTCAGCCACGACACCGAGTTCGTGGAGCATCTTCGACCCACGAAGGTGCTGCTGATGCCCGACGGGCAGGTCGACTACTTCAACAACGATTGGCTCGAGCTGGTGTCGCTGGCCTAACCGCTGATCGTCACCGGCGTTCCGACGAACGGCTTGTCGACGAGCTCGAAGAAGTCGTTCCCCTTGTCGTCGACGACGATGAACGCGGGGAAGTCGCGCACCTCGATCTTCCAGATCGCTTCCATTCCGAGCTCGGCGTACTCGAGCACGTCAACCTTGGTGATGCAGTCTTGCGCGAGGCGTGCCGCCGGGCCGCCGATCGACCCGAGGTAGAACCCTCCGTAGGTCTTGCACGCGTCGGTCACCTGGCGGCTGCGGTTGCCCTTGGCAAGCATCACGAAGCTGCCGCCGGCTGCCTGGAACTCCGCCACGTAGCTGTCCATGCGTCCGGCGGTGGTCGGTCCGAACGAGCCGCTGGCCATGCCGGTCGGGGTCTTCGCGGGCCCGGCGTAGTACACGCAGTAGTCGCGCATGTAGTCCGGCATTCCGAGACCTTGGTCGAGCCGCTCCTTCAACTTCGCGTGTGCGATGTCGCGAGCGACGACCATCGGCCCGCTGAGCATCAGCCGTGTCTTCACCGGGTAACGACTGAGCTCGGCGCGGATCTCGTCCATCGGGCGGTTGAGGTCGATCGCGACCGCCTCACCTTCGAGGTGCTCGTCGACGATGTCGGGAAGGAACCGCGCCGGATCGGTCTCCAGCTGCTCGAGGAAGACGCCGTCGTGGGTGATCTTGCCGACTGCCTGACGATCCGCGCTGCACGACACCGCCATCGCCACGGGACAACTCGCGCCATGTCGCGGCAACCGAACGATGCGAACGTCGTGGCAGAAGTACTTGCCACCGAACTG
>DASWRR010000203.1:0-2236 GCA_036403055.1 Ilumatobacteraceae bacterium
TGCCGGCGTGGCTTCCGGAGAAGATCAACTGGATGCTCAGCGACGACTACCACGCGCCGAATGCAGTCGGCGGTCACGTGCGGATCTACACCGCGACCGAGTTGAAGGCGAAGCTGCGCAGCGCGGGGCTCTCGATCACGGCCAGCCACCACGCGCACGCCCTCCATTCGCCCTACTGGTGGCTGAAGTGCGCGGTCGGTGTCGGCCGCGAAGATCATCGTCTGGTCCACGCGTACAAGCGTCTGCTCGAGTGGGAGATCACGAAGCAGCCGCGCAGCATGAGAGCGCTCGAACGCGCTGTGTCGCCGGTGCTCGGCAAGAGCTACATCGTGTACGCCCGCAAGGCCGCAGTGGAAGTTGACGGCCATGCCGCAGCTGCCTGACATCGACGGAGTGATCTCCGCCGAAGACGTCGCCGAAACCGCCGATTGGATCGTCTCGCTCCAAACCGCGACCGGCATGATCCCGTGGTTTCCGGGTGGTCACTGCGACCCATGGAACCATGTCGAGACGACGATGGCGCTCGACGTCGCCGGTTGCCATGTCGCGGCCGAGCGCGGTTATGAATGGCTCGTCGACATCCAACGCGACGACGGCAGTTGGTGGAACTACTACCTGCCGGACGGCTCGGTGGAGGAGGCCAAGCTCGACACCAACGTCTGCGCCTACATCGCGACCGGTGTCTGGCACCACTGGCTGTGCACCTGGGATCGCGCCTTCGTCGATCATCTGTGGCCAACGGTGCAGCGAGCGCTCGATTGGGTGCTGTCGATGCGCCGCGAGGACGGCACGGTGATCTGGGCGCGCACTGCCACCGAGTCTCCCTGGAACTACTCGCTGCTGACGGGATCCTCCTCCATCGCCCACGCATTGCGATGTGGCGCGAGCCTTGCGTCGCTCTGCAATGAACCGCGCCCGGACTGGATCGCGGCAGCCGACCGTCTCTGTGTGCTGATCAACGACCACCCGCGCGTGTTCGAGCCGAAGGACCGCTGGGCGATGGACTGGTACTACCCGGTTCTCGCCGGATGCATGGCCGGCGAGCGGGCCAAGGCGCGGCTCGCCGACGGATGGTCCGACTTCGCGATGGAGCATCGCGGGATCCGCTGTGTCAGCGACGAGCCGTGGATCACTGCGTCAGAGACGGCTGAATGTGCGATCGCACATGCCGCGATCGGCGACCTGGCAACGGCGACGGACCTGATCCGCTGGACCCGCAAGCACCGCCGACGCGACGGCGCGTACTACACCGGCATCGTCTATCCGGGCGAAGTGCACTTCCCGATCCAGGAGGTGTCGGCCTACACCGGCGCGGCGGTGATCCTCGCGGCCGATGCGGTCGACGGCGCATCGCCGGCGAGCTCGATCTTCGTGCCACGGTGCTTCGACTGACACCCGTTCGTCGAACGGCGTCTTCGTGACTACTTGGGCTCGGCAACCGTCCAGCCACGACGACGGAGCTCGTCCGCCAACACGTCGGCGGGGAACCCGCGAATCAGCAGTGACTGAGCGGAGTCCAACGTGTCGGGCTCTTCGCTGACGGACAGCGTCGGGTTGTCCTCGTCGGTCGACGTCAAGCGGTCGATCATCGCCGATGCTTCGGACTTGGTGAACTTGCCCCTCGCCTGACGCGGTGTCAAGCGATACTCCGTGCGCGCCGAGCGGAAATCGTCGTACCCGGCCTTGCGCATGAGGGCCTGGATGTAGGCGACCTGCTTCGCCGAAGCCGGGGGACCCTGTTGCGCGAAGCTCACCGCCCCACCGTATCCATTCGAACCGCCATCTCGAGCCGGCAACCGGAGTGGAACACAACTTCCGCCGTGGCAGCATGGGCCCGTGACACTTCCGAACTCCGCTGAACTCACCGCCCTCGCCGATGCGGCGCTGCAAGCCTGCGGCGCACCTCGACTCACCACGTCCGGTCGACATCGCGGACGCACGCCGATCACCGGAACCACGCTTGGCGGAGTTGCCGAGACCGCACCCGTCGACGAAGTCGTCGACCGCGCCGGCGCCGCGTTCCAGACGTGGCGCACGACTCCCGGACCGTTGCGCGGCGAGCTCGTCCGGCAGTTCGCGACGCTCCTGCGCACGCACAAGGCCGACCTCGCCCGCCTCGTCCAGTTGGAGGTCGGCAAGATCGAGAGCGAAGCGCTCGGCGAAGTCCAAGAGATGATCGACATCTGCGACTTCGCCGTCGGGCTCTCCCGCCAGCTCTACGGGCAGACGATGCCGT
>DASWRR010000204.1:0-1574 GCA_036403055.1 Ilumatobacteraceae bacterium
TGTGCCTGGTCGCCCTGGTCGTCGAAGGTGCCTTCACGCTGCCGTTCATGGCGGTGTACTACGGCTATCCGACGCTGAGCCTGACCCAGATCTGCAGCGAGTTGCTCAAAGTGCGCTACTCCGACGACACCTTGCAATGCAAGGTCCCCTATCCGATGCTGGGGCCACCCGAGGGCGCCGAGGGCAAGGACACGGCCCGCGATCAGTGGGGCATCCAGCCTGTTCCGAAGTATCACCGGCTGGGATTTCGTGAACTGGTGCGGATTCACGACGCGCGCGCCGCCCGGCAGCAAGCAACCCCGCACCCGTGACCTACCGCGTCGTCCAGTGGACTACGGGCAACATCGGCACCAAGTCGGTACACGCCATCGTCGAAAACTCACTACTCGAACTGGTTGGATGTTACGCATGGTCGCCCGATAAGGTCGGGCGCGATGTCGGGGAGCTGTGCGGCATCCAACCACTCGGCGTCCTGGCCACCGACGACATCGACGCCCTGATCGCGCTCGCGCCCGATTGCGTTGTGTACAACCAGATGTTCGCTGACGTCGACGCTTTGGTCCGCGTCCTGGAAGCGGGCATCAACGTCGTCACCACGTCGGAGTTCATCACCGGCCATCGACTCGGCCGCGGACGCGAACGCATCCTGCAGGCGTGTGAACGGGGTGAGTCGACGATCTTCGGCAGCGGCTTGAACCCCGGCTTCATCGAACTCTTCGCGATCGTCTCTGCCGGCCTCTCAGACCGGATCGATCGGGTGCGCATCGTGGAATCGTTTGATACGACGATTTACAACTCGCCGGAGACCGAGAAAATTATGGGGTTCGGATACCCGATCGATGATCTGGATCTGCCGGCGGTAACCGAAGAGGGATCGGGAATCTTCCGCGAAGCGGTCGTGATCGTAGCCGACGCACTGGGGGTTGAGCTCGACGAGATCCGTTGCGACGCTCAGTATGCCGAGGCCACCGAAGATATCGAGCTACCCGGCGACTGGCGCATCGCCAAGGGGTGCGTAGCCGGAATCGATGTGAGCTGGAAGGGGTTTGCCGGTGGCCGTGATCTCGTCGAGGTGCGCGGGGTGTGGACCAAGGGGCAATCGCTGAAGCCCAAATGGACGATGAGATTCGGATACAACATCACCGTCGAGGGCCGGCCCACGATCAAGACCACACTGGCGTTCGAGCCGCCCGCCGATTTCGTCGCGGAGACGATCGAAGAATACGTGCTGCTCGGTCTGACGATTACGGCTGTGCCCGCCATCACCGCGATACCGGCCGTGGTCGCCGCGCCGCCCGGCATAGCGACCTACAACGATCTGCCACTGCTACTTCCGCGTGGAGTCGTCAATGCCTGAGACGCAGCTTCATCACGTCGTGTTTGCGGTCGCCCCCGAACGGCAAGCGAGCGTGGCGCAGATGTTCACCGAACTCGGCTTCCGCTTCGAGAGCACCGAGCTTCCCGAACTGGGCCTGACGATTCATCTCGACTGGAACGGCGGCGTCGAACTGATCAGTGCCGTCCCCGGCGCGACGGCCGAAGTGGCGGCATCGGTCAGTGAGTTCGTGAAGCAC
>DASWRR010000205.1:0-10093 GCA_036403055.1 Ilumatobacteraceae bacterium
GCGAGAATGCGCCGGTGCTGACCGAAGCGCAATTGGAGGCGTTCGACACCGACGGATTCGTGCTGGTCCCCGACGTGTTGAGCGCGGCGGAGATCGAGACGATGCAGAAGGGCGTGTGGGAGACCTTTCCGTCGCCGGACGACTACTTCGCCGACCCGGCGTCCTTTGCCCACCTGACCGACACCCCGTTCTCCGGGTTGTCCGACTTCCCCTGGGCGTCTGCCGACCTCAACCGAATCGTGGCAAACCCGACCATCGTGTCGATCGCCCGACAGTTGCTGGGCGTCGACGACATCAGGTTGTACAAGGCGGAGCTGTGGGCCAAGTACTCGGGAAACGCCGACTACGACCAGCACCACCACCGCGACTTCGGCAATCACTGCCTCGTCGTGCCGACCGTCGAACGTCGCTGGATGCAGATCACGACGTTCATCTACCTCTGCGACATCGATGAGCGCAACGGTGCGACGGCGGCGGTGCCCAAGGGACGCACCGCCGACATCCCGCTCGGTCGCCGGCTCACCGAACCAGGCGAGCTCCGCGATCTCGAGGTGCTCGCCAGCGGGAAGGCTGGGACCGTGTTGGTCTACGCCACCGACGTCTTCCATCGCGGTACATCGATGCGGGCCCACCCGAGCTCTCGGTTCACCGTCCTCGCCGACTACAAGGCGGCCGACAACGGTTGGACCAACAAGCACGCGTTCGGTGATCATGGCAATCAGCCGGAGATGATCGAGTTCGTGACGAACGTCGATCCAGCGACGCGCACGTTGTTGGAAATACCCGCGCCGGGCCATCCGTACTGGACGGAGCAGACGATCTCGGACATGGCGATCCGCTACCCCGGGATCGACATGGCGCCGTATCGAGCCGCTGCCCGCTGACGGTCCCTTGGCGTCATCGTCGTATCGTCACGGCGATGGCAACACTCGAGATCGAAGGTGACCCGAGCGACGTCGGCATGTCCGCCGAGCGACTCACCCGCATCGACACCCACTTCAGGAAGTACGTCGACGACGGACGCCTGCCCGGCTGGCTCATCAGCGTGAGCCGCCGCGGCAAGCTCGTCCACCTCTCGACGTACGGCTGCCGCGACGTGGAGGCGTCGAAGCCGGTCGAGACGGACACCTTGTGGCGGATCTTCTCGATGACCAAACCGATCACGGCCGTCCTCGCGCTGCAGTTGTGGGAGGAGGGTGCGTTCGAGTTGAACGACCCGGTCCACCGGTACATCCCCGCATTCAAGAACCAGAAGGTGTGGCGGTCCGGGAGCTCCACTGCACCGGTCCTCGATCCGGTTGTCGAGAAGATGCGACTGTGGCATCTCTTCTCCCACACGAGTGGTTTGACATACGGATTCATGTTCGCTCACCCGGTCGACGAGCTGTACCGCAAAGCCGGCTTCGAGTGGGGCATGCCGCGCGATCTCGATCTCGAAGCGGTGGTCGACCGATGGGCGTCGCTGCCGCTGCTCTTCCAGCCGGGCACCGAGTGGAACTACTCGGTCGGTCTCGATGTGCTCGGCCGAGTCCTCGAGGTGATCACGGGTCAACGGCTCGACGACCTGATGCGCACACGATTGCTCGAGCCGCTCGGCATGAACGAGACCACATGGTTCGTCGACGAAGCACACGCCGAGCGGCTGGCCGCGTTGTACGGCGCCGATCCGCAGACACGGCGTGCGGTGCGGATGGAGGCGATGGACCGCGGCACGTTGCGCGAGCCAAAGGCTCACGGTGGCGGCGGCGGGCTCGTCAGCACAGCGCACGACTATCACCGGTTCACGCAGATGTTGCTGCGCGGCGGTGAGCTCGACGGCGTCCGCATCCTCGGGCCGAAGACGGTCGCGTACATGGCCAGCAACCACCTACCGGGAGGAGCCGACCTGACCTCGGTCGCCCGCCCGCTGTTCGCCGAGACGACGTTCGACGGCGTCGGATTCGGACTCGGTGTCAGCGTCACCATCGACCCCGTGAAAGCGCGTGTTCCCGGGAGCGTCGGCGAGTTCGCGTGGGGCGGGGCGGCCAGCACCGCGTTCTGGATCGATCCGGTCGAGGACCTCATCGTTCAGTTCTTCACGCAACTGTTGCCGAGCAGCACGCACCCGATCCGCAGCCAGCTGAAGCAACTCGTGTATCAGTCGATCCTCAGCTGAGCCAGCGGTGGGCCGGACTCGGCATCGCCCACTACGGTCCGCAGCATGCAACTCGCCGATCTGTGCATCTTCACCGAACCTCAACAGGGCGCGTCGTACGAGACGTTGCTCGCTGTAGCCCAGCGCGCTGAGAACGTCGGCTTCGGCGGGTTCTTCCGCAGCGATCACTACCTCGTCATGGGCAGTTCGAGCGGACTGCCGGGCCCAACGGATGCGTGGGTGACGCTCGGCGGGCTGGCACGCGAGACCTCGAGGATCCGGCTCGGCACACTGGTCACCCCGGTCACGTTCCGGGCTCCCGGCCTGCTCGCCATCAGCGTCGCACAGGTCGACTCGATGAGCCACGGTCGCGTCGAGCTCGGCATCGGCGCCGGGTGGTACGAGGCGGAGCACACTGCATACGGCTTCGAGTTTCCGCCGACTCCACAGCGTTTCGACGACCTCGAAGATCAGCTGGCGATCATCGAGGGCATGTGGAACACACCCGTCGGCGAGACGTTCAACTACTTTGGGAAGGTCCACAGCGTGACGAACTCGCCGGGTTTGCCGAAGCCGGTCCAACACCCGTTGCCGATCATCATGGGCGGTGGCGGTGCGACCCGCACTCCGGCACTCACAGCGCGCTACGCCAGTGAGTACAACGTCGCGTTCGCACCGTTGTCGGCGTTCGTCGAACGCAAGCAGCGAGTGGAGGCGGCGTGCGCGGCGATCGGTCGGGACCGCCCGCTGCGGTACTCCGTCGCGATCGTCGCGTGCACTGGTGCAACCGAAGCCGACGTCGTGCGCCGTGCAGCGGCTATCGGGCGAGCGGCCGCCGAACTGCGCGAGAACGGCGCTGCAGGCTCCGCGGAAGAAGCGGCGACGACGCTGCGATCGTTCATCGATGCCGGCGCCCAGCGCATCTACCTGCAGATCCTCGACGTGTCAGACCTCGATCATCTCGACTTCATCGCACACGAAGTCGCACCACTGTTGGGCTGACCGCAGGCGACGGGCGACTCACGATCAGTCGTCGCCGCCCCCGCCGTGGCCGCTGTTGTCGTCGCCGCCACTGCCACCGCTGCCGCTGCCGCTGTTCCCACCGTTGCCACCGCCGTGGTCGTCCACCGACGTCACGGTCGCGGAGCCATCATGAAGCTCGGTCGATGTCGTCACGACTCCGAACTGGAGATTCGCGTGGAACTCGATGTCGACGGTCGCGGATTGCAACGTGATCTCGACGTTCGTGGGGTCTTGGTTCTCCGCGTTGGTCGTCGTCCACCCAGCGGTCGGAACGACGCTGACGATCGTCAGCACATCGCCTGCTGTGTCAAGAGTGACGGTCCCTGCATCACCGATCGCGTAGCTGGCCTGTGTAGCGACCGAAGCGGCTTGCGAGGGAACGAGCGACGTTGCCGGCGGCGACGACGTGATCACCGTGGCGATCGTCGTCGCCGTGGTGGACGCGGTCGGCTCCGGAGCATCGACGGCGTTGTCGACGACGAGCGGCGATGTCGACGAACTGCCACCGAGCACCTGGTTGTTGACGAGCGCAGCGGCAGAGCCGGCGACGAGCACCCCTGCGATGGAGATCAGCATTGCGACCTTCGTCTTCATTGTCCGTCCGTCCGTTCGTTCGTTCGTCGCGATCGCTGCACCGCGCTCTGCAACACGGTACGGATCGGCGGCCCAACAGACGGCTCGCAAATATCCAAGATTTGTCCAAGAAGACCGCTGGCATCGGCGGGGCTTGTCACAATGACGAGGTGAAGCTCCTGCTGGTCGAGGACGACAAGGCGATCTCGGACACGTTGGTCGACGGCCTCACCGCCGCGGGTCATATCGTCGTGCACGTCGACACCGGCGAGGCCGCACTCGCCGAGCGGGGCTACGAGATGGTGCTGTTGGATCTCGGGCTGCCCGACATGGACGGGCGCGACGTGTGCCGTCAACTGCGCGAACGTTCGGCGACCCCGATCATCATGTTGACGGCGCGGAGCGAGGAGTTCGACCGGGTGCTCGGTCTCGAGCTCGGCGCCGACGACTACGTCACGAAACCGTTCAGCCTTCGCGAGCTCGTCGCGCGCATCCGCGCCGTGTCGCGCCGAACGCAGGACGGATCGTCGACGACCGACGATCCCGATCCCAACGCGCCGCAACGGATCGGTCCGATGATGCTCGACCGCCGGACACGCCGGGTCCGCATCGACGACGACGAGATCACACTGACCGCCAAGGAGTTCGACCTTCTGGCTTTCCTGGCGAACGATGTCGGTGCCGTTCACACCAGAACCGAGATCCTCGAAACGGTGTGGGATGCGCACTGGTACGGACCGACGAAGACGGTCGACGCGCACGTCGCGTCGCTGCGCAAGAAGTTGGGTGACCACGGCTGGATCGAAGCCGTGAGAGGCGTCGGCTTCCGGCTCGAGCCGCCGTCGTGAGATGGCGGTTGATCGCCGCCTTCGTCGGTGTGACGATCGTGATCCTCGCGGCGCAAGACGTGCCGCTCGCCCGTTACTTGCGCACCGTCGAGACTGAACGCGTGATCGCCTCTGTGCAGCGCGATGCGTTCATCCTGGCCGGCTCGTCGCAGACCGCGCTCACGAGCACCGCACCGCAGGATCAACAGGCCCTGCAGAGCACCGTCGACGTCTACCGGGCGCGAACCGGTGCGCTCGTGGTCGTCACCAATCGCGCGGGTGTCGCGGTCGCGGTGTCGGGCGACGAAGCGCGCCGCGGCGACGACTTCTCGACTCGGCCGGAGATCGCCGCCGCGCTCGCGGGAAGACCGACGTCGGGCCGGCGCGCTTCGGAGACGGTCGGCGGCGAGATCGTGTACGTCGCCGTCCCCGTGCTGTCCGGCGCACTTCCGGTCGGCTCCGTTCGACTGACGTATCCGACGGCAACGATCGATGCTCGCGTCACCAACAAGGTCGGCGGCATCCTCATCGTCGGGCTGATCTCCCTCGCGGCCGCCGCGCTGGCTGCGGCGTTGATCGCGACGACGATCGTTCGTCCGTTGCGCCGCTTGCAACGAGCCACCGAGCAAGTTGCCGCAGGCGACTTCACCAGCCGCGCGGTGATCGACGAAGGTGCGCCGGAGATCCGTGGATTGGCGACGTCGTTCAACTCGATGACCGAGAAGATCGCGAGCCTCGTCGAGCGGCAGCGCTCGTTCGCGGGCGACGCCTCGCATCAGCTGCGCACTCCGCTGACTGCGTTGCGATTGCAACTCGAACGCGCCGAGGTGAACCTCGAAACGAACCCTGCTGCGGCGAGCCGCGACATCGAGGCCGCAAGGGAGGAGACCGAGCGGCTGCAACGGCTCGTCGAGGGCCTGTTGATGCTCGCCAGAGCGGATCAAGGTGCGGTGGCCACTGACGTCATCGATGTTGCCGCAGTCGTTGGCGAGCGCGCTGCGATCTGGTCGCCCCTCGCCGATGAACGCAACGTCACGATCGTCGCCGAGCCTTCCGCCGGCGTGCGAGCACGCGCCGTCCCGGGCGCACTCGAGCAGATCGTCGACAACTTCATCGACAACGCGCTGAACGCCGGTGCCGCGGGCAACGAGATCACCGTGTCCGTCGTGCGCAACGAACGTTGGGCCGAAGTCCATGTCGCGGACCGCGGGCGCGGAATGCCGACCGACCAACTGCAGCACGCCTTCGACCGGTTCTGGCGGGCGTCGACGTCGAGCCACAACGGTTCCGGACTCGGCCTCGCGATCGTCCGGCAGCTGGCCGAGGCCAGTGGCGGCGACGTTGCGCTGGCGAATCGCGAGGGCGGCGGTCTCGACGCGACCGTTCGGCTCCCGCTGGCCTGAGCGGCGCCGCCGCCTAGTTGCCGCGGTTGACGAACCTGTTGAGCACGAGGTCGAGATGGCCCCACGTGATGCAGTAGTTGCGGTCGTACGTTCCGGAGTGGTGAACGGTGTGGTGCTGCTTCGACAGGACGATGCCACTGCGTTGCGCAGCAGCCACCAGTCGCGGCACCGTCGGCATGTGCGCCCACTTGTGGAGCTGGTTCGTCATGATCACGCCGCTGACGAGGCCGACGATGAAGACGCCGGCATACAGGTGCGCGCCCGTGTCCAGGAAGAAGAACGCGGGGATGATCACCGGAAGGCAGATGAACACGTTGTCCGCGTTGACCGCGATGAAATCGCCGTGCGTCATCGCCATCGGGTCCGTGTGATGGTCACGAAACGGCTTGACGAACTTCTGACCGATCACCGGCGTCTCGGGCGAGCCGAAGTTGTCGAGCAGGAAGTGCACGATTCCCGAGGCAAGATCGGCGACCGCATACGAAGCGACGATCAGCCCGATGATGAGCAGCACCGTGGGCAACGAGGCCCGATCGGCGACTTCGACGACCACTCGCCGAATCAGCGCGGCCGCGAACCCGATGAAGGTCCCGACGGCAACGAGCTCGAAAACTCGGTGGCTCCTCGGGTAGTCGTAGGTCCCCAGCACCCTGCGATCATTATCACCCGGAGACGGTGATAGCCAGCACTCGTGTCAACACCCTGCGTACTGATGTTACATCGGCGACGCCATCCACCAGTGCGCCGCGACCAGTTCGGCCACGACGACTTCGGTGAGGACGGCAACGATTGGATCGTCGTCACCGGGATATCGCACGCTCGCCGTTGCGCCATCTCGCTCTGCGCCGACACTGACGACGTGGCTCCTGCGTTGCCTCATCCACGTGAGTGCATCATCATCGAAGCGAGATCCGGCGAAGAGCAGCGCCCGATAGTCGAGGCTCTTGGTGAGGTACACGTCGACGTGGTTCCAATCGCCGGTCTCGCATCCGTCGGCCGCACGCCGCGGCCCTTCACGGACCATGAGCGCGCCCTGCAATGCGGAGCCGAGGCGTTCGACGGGTGCGAGCAACCACAGTCCCTCCGTCCCTTCGATCGCGTCGAGAACCGCCGGCATCCAGCCGTCGCGCCGGTCCACCAAGTACGCAATCGCGGCAGCCGTTCGACGAACCCGTTCACCAAGGCGAAGGTCGACGCCCGTCCACTGCTGTTCGAGCGCAAGCAGCGCAACGAGCGTGTGCAGGTACGTGCGACACGCGACTCCGCCCGCCTCTACCCCGGCGTGCATCAGCACGGTGGTATCCGCCGGCAACGACACCGACGAGTCGTTCGTCAGCGCGATCGTGCGGCTGACGCCGCAATGACGCTCGAGCAACGAAACCGTCTCACGGCTCGCACCCGACGCCGTGATCGCGACGATCGTCAACTCCGGTGACGCCGGCAGGGTTGCTTCGACCGACGCCAGCTCCGCGAGTGCGATGATGCCGTGACGGCGCAGGCGTCGGGCGGCAACGTCTGCGGCGAACCACGACGAGCCCATGCCGGTCAGCACGATCGGACCGCGACCATCGTCAGGCCACGACGGGAGCCGGTCGAGGAATCCGAGCAGAGCGGCCGGCTTGGCCTCGACGTCGGCGAGGAAGGCTGCCGCGTCCACGGCGTCGAACCTACATGCCGAGCAAGGCAGGCAGTGCTGCGTCGGCGACGTACCGCCAGTGCGGCAGATGATGGATCGAGTATGCGTACTCGTGCAGTTCCTGCGCGACGCGGAAGCCGTGGAGGAGGTCGTTGTCGATCGGATGGTCAGCTGTGTACGCCTGCAGAGCCGCGGCGGTTGCCTCGCGCGCGAACCGCTCGGCAGCGATGCGCTCGTGAGGCCGGCGTCGTTTGACGACGATCGCAGCGACGTGTTCGAGTGATTGCACGAGCGACGCGACATCACGCAAAGGCGATTGTGCGAGACGTCGTCGAGTCTGATCGCCCAGCGGGTTGCCGTCGAAGTCGGTCACGAGCATCACGGGTCCCGATCGGAGGAACTGGCCTGCGTGGAGGTCGCCATGGATGCGGTGACCATCGACGCGTCCGGTGTCGAGCAACGGCTGCAACGCGTCACGAACTCTCCCCTCGTCGAGCCACTCGAGACCGTCGAGCCGAGCCTTCGCCAAGTGCATGTCGGCGATCGCCTGCTCGACGACGGGGCGAACGTCGACGATCGCGGCGTCCAGATCAGCGAGTGCTGAGTGCAAGCGCGACGTGATCGCTCCCATGCGCCGCGCCGGTCCCAGTACGTCCACGGCGTCGTCGACGGCCAGCCATTTGTCGACGTCGTCGACGTACCACTCCCATCCATCGACCGCTCCGGGCAGGTACGCGCTGATGATCGCATGCACGTTGCCGTCGTGCTCCGCCGCAGCCAACAGCGACGGCATCTCGTCGAACCCAGCGGCTGCGAGATGGCGAATCGTCTCGACTCCTGGATGCGGAACGGGCACGGGTGGTTGCAGCCACTTGACGATGAACGACTCGTCGACGACGACGCTGTAGTTCGTCTGATCGACGGTGATCGGTCGTTCTACCGTGGCGGATCGGCCGAGGAGTCGCTGCACGAGATCGATCGACGCGCCGGCTGCGACCATGCGAGCACCGTAGCGGCACGTGCATGTTGCGGCTCTCGGGCGAACATCGCCTCGTGCGCTAGAACTGCGTTCATGGCGACGTTCCTGTTCATGCCGGAGAGCGCGTACGGACCGACGAACAACTGCGTGGGAATCGGCAACGTCCTGTTTCAGCGCGGCCACAACGTCGTGTTCGCCGCTGAGGCGTCGTGGACCGGTCGGCTGCAGCCGCTCGGGTTCGTCGAGGATCTGGTCGATCTCGCCCCACCTTCCCCGCCCGATGCGCCGGAACAAGCGGCCGGCCAGTTCTGGACCGACTTCATTCGCGACACGAAGCCCGTCTTCCGCCGATCCACGTTCGAGCAGCTCAGTGGGTTCGTCCAGCCGACATGGCAAGCGCTGATCGACGGCGCGATGTACTGCGAGCCGCAGTTGCGCGAGATCATCGATCGTCAGCGGCCGGACGTCATCGTCGAGGACAACGTCAACTGCTTTCCTGCACTCACGACGGCCGGTGTCCCGTTCGTTCGGATCGTGAGTTGCCAGCCGCTCGAGATCAAAGGGCCCGACATCCCACCGCCGTTCAGCGGACTGCCGGCGGACGATCGACGTGACTGGGCCGCGTTCCGCGCGGAGTACGACCGCACGCACAGATCGATGTGGGCCGCATACGACGACTGGGTGCAGTCGTGCGGCGCTCGTCCGCTCGGCGATCTCGAGTTCATCCACGCGAGCACCGACCTCAACCTGTACACGTATCCCGACGTGATCGACTACACCGACCGCCGGCCGCTCGGCCCGACCTGGCACCGTCTGGACTCGTCCGTGCGCGCCACCGACGCCGCGTTCGCGGTACCAGCTGAGCTCGACGCCGCGCCGTCCGACGACAGCGCGCTCATCTACCTCTCGCTGGGATCGCTCGGGTCG
The DNA here is from genome assembly GCA_036403055.1 of Ilumatobacteraceae bacterium. Taxonomy (GTDB): domain Bacteria; phylum Actinomycetota; class Acidimicrobiia; order Acidimicrobiales; family Ilumatobacteraceae; genus JAENVT01. The sequence goes on from DASWRR010000205.1 coordinate 9,503, forward strand.
GCGGACGTCGACTTGATGCGGCGTCTCATCGACGTGCTCGGGCGGACACGGCACCGGTACATCGTGTCCAAAGGTCCGCTGCACGACACGTTCGACCTGCCGGCGAACATGTGGGGAGCGCAACAAGTCCCGCAGACGAACGTACTGCCACACGTCGATCTGGTGATCACGCATGGCGGCAACAACACGACGACAGAGTGCTTTCACTTCGGCAAACCGATGATCGTGCTCCCGTTGTTCTGGGATCAGTACGACAACGCGCAGCAGGTCGACGAGACGGGATACGGCGTGCGTGTCTCGACGTACACGTTCGACGACGCCGACTTGACGGGCGCAGTCGACCGGCTGCTCGCCGACGCCGACCTGCACACGCGAATGGCGGCCAACGCCGCGGTGATCCGGTCGCGGGATGGCTCGCGGCGAGCTGCCGACCTGATCGAGGCGCTCGCGAGCTGACCACGAAATCGGCGCTGACCGGCGCGGTTACAGTCGCCTGATGAGCAACAGCAACGAACCGGCGAGCGGCGCGGCGATCACCGTTGCGGCCAACGGCCCGTACCTCGTATCCGGTGCGCTTCCACTGCATCGTCG
>DASWRR010000206.1:0-11584 GCA_036403055.1 Ilumatobacteraceae bacterium
CCGGTGCAGACGTCGAGCATCCCTCCCGTCCCGAACGTGATCTTGGCAAGACCGGGTCGAACACAACCCTGTCCGACAAGGCTCGCTTGTTGATCGCCGATCAGCGCGGCGAGCGGCGGCGACCCGTCGAGCGCGCTCGCCTCACCGAACAATCCGGTCGAGTCGACGATCGACGGCAACATCTCGATCGGGATCTCCAGCGCGGCGCACACGTCGCGCGACCACGCCGTGCAATCCGAGTTGAGCAGCCCCGTCACCGCGGCGTTCGATGGATCCGTCACGTGGACGGCGCCGTCGGACAGCACCCACGCGACCCACGTGTCGACCGTGCCGAAGCACAGGTCGCGATCGCGTGCGCCCGCGACGTTGTTCAACAACCACGCGATCTTCGTGGCCGATTGGTTGGGAGCCAGCGCCAGGCCGTGGTCGGATCGCGCGGTGATGCAGTCGAACACCGTGCGCAAGTCCTGCCAGCCGAGACCGGGAGCGATGGGGACACCCGTTGCCCGGTCCCAGACGAGTGTCGAGGCGCGTTGGTTGGTGATGCCGACCGCTTGAACAGGACCTGCTGCTGCCAACGACCGTGACGCGACATCGAGGACTGCTGCTGCCATCTCGGCACCGTCGAACTCGACAAGTCCCGGAAACGGAGTCGACGGCGGGAACGGGCGATGTTCGAGTGCGCGCACCTCTCCGTCGCCCGACACGACCGCGGCCCTGAGACCGGATGTTCCGACATCGACCACGAGGACGGTCATGACGACGGCCTTCGACTCGAGGAGGGATAGAACCCGCGGCGATGCAGCACGCCGCCGAGCGACCCGCCGATGAGCCCTGCGACCGCCACCGCGGTGAGGTTGAAGATGGCGGCCAACCAGCGGACGTCGTTGCCGCGCAGCGCACGCACGATGATGAACACGGCCTGCGCGACGACGTACGTCCCGACCGCGCAGATGATGCCGTGCTTCAGTGGCAGGCGAAGTTGTTGCGCCCACGCGGCGACGCCGGCGCCGAGCACGAAACCAACCAACGCGGCGAGGCTGAGCAACGAAGCGGTCCCTGCGCTGCCATCGCGGTCGGCGACGATTCGGGCGGCGATCGAGAACGGGATCGCGAACACCAGCGCGACCCCGCCGCCGGCGCGCAGCGCGTTCCAGTCGAGGTTGTTCACGGCCAGCCGACCTCGCCGAACGGCGACGTCAGGCCGAGCTTTCCGGGATTGAGGATCCCCCTCGGGTCGAGCGCATCTTTCACGGCCTGGAGCACGCCGAGGGAAGAACCCATCGATTCGGCCATGTAGCGCGACCTGTTGAGACCGATGCCGTGGTGATGCGAAAGATTGCCGCCGGCAGCGATCACCGCCCGTTGGCCGGCGTCCCACATCGCGACGTACGTCGACTCGATCTCGTCGGGCGGGGGAGTGGCCGCGAACGTGAAGTACAGACAGGCGCCATCGACGTAGCTGTGCGAGAGATGGCACGAGGCGGTGCGCGCGTTCGGAACAGCCATCAGCGCGGCTCGCGCCGCCACGTGGATGTCGGCGAGTCGCGACCACGGCGCGGCGATCTCCATGGTGTCGACGACGAAACCCTTGCGTGTCAGCGCCTGCAACGCGTCGGTGTCGTTGCGATGTTGCAGCCAGTTCTCGACGAGCGCATCGGATGCCGGCGCGGCGTTGGCACACTCGTCCTCGACGACGCCGAACGTTGCCTCGACGAGCCCGATGTCGCCCTCGTCGAGGATCAGCAGCGCGCACGTGGTGCCGTCACCGCCATGGCTGCGCTGCGTCTCCGCCGCGTCGTAGAGACGCAAGACCGCGGGCGTCGCGCCGCGCCGAAGGATCAGACGGCACGCCTCGATGCCGCTCTCGAAATCGCCGAACGTGTACGCCGCACGACGTTCGTGTGTCGGCACAGGATGGGCGCGCAACCACACCCGTGTGATCACGCCGAGCGTGCCCTCGCTCCCGAGGAACAGCTGCGTCAGATCAGGGCCCATCGCGGCTGCGGGCCCGTGGCCGGTCCGCACGACGGTGCCATCGGCGAGGACCACCTCGAGCCCGACGCACATCTGCTCGATCTTGCCGTACCGCGTGCTGTACTGCCCCGCGCCGCGGCACGCGACCCATCCACCCACCGTCGCGATGTCAAAGCTCTGCGGGAAGTGCCCGATCGTCATGGCGCACCGTTGCCGCAGCTCGGTCTCGAGGTCCGGTCCGAAGGTTCCCGCGAGGACCTCGACGACTCCGGACACCGCGTCGATCGCGACGATCCCCTGCATCGCGGTGAGATCTAACACGACGCCGCCGAAGGCAGGGATCGACGCGCCCGATACGCCGCTGCGTCCGCCCGCCGCGGTCAATGGGACGTTGTCCGTCGCGCAGGCGCGGACGACGGCGGCGACTTCCTCTGTCGTGGTCGGTCGGCACACCGCCTCCGCACGTCGTGCCACGGTCCCGGCCAAGGACCAATGCAGGCCCAAGGGCCACCAATCGCGGCTGGCCTCCGCTGTTTCGCGCTCGGTCGTGAGTGTCTCGCAGATCTCGCCGAGTCGGTGGAGAAAGGCGCCACCCGGTTGATCGGACGCAGCAGGAAATCGCGAAGCCGTCCCGTTGAGCTCGATCGGTGCCGTCGGTTCGGTCACCGATGGACTCCGAGCAGGTCGGCCTCCGACGTCTGACCAGCGGCCTGCTCGGCGGCGCACGATGCGTGGAACTCGGCGACCTGTCGCTGCACCGCAACGTCGTCCCAGGCCATTTCTCCTGCGATCAGGCGCGCGACGTCGGCGGCGGCCGCGACGGTCGCCGGCCGGTCGAAGAGTCGTGCTCGTGTTCGGCGGGACAACACGTCGTCGAGCGTGACCACCATCTCCGATCGAGCCGCGTGCACCGCCTCCGCCTTGATGTACGGCAGACCGGCAACGAGCGGCTCGGCAAGCGTGGGATCTGTACGAACCAGCGCCTCGACGTCGCCTGCCGCGGAGCCGTACCGATCGGCGAGGTGTGCCGCGGCGGCGTCAGTGGTCGGCTCGTAGCCGTCGGCGCCGAGCAGTGGCAACCGCTTGGTGGTCGATTTGTGCCGGACACCGAGGACATCGCAGACCTGGTCGACGGTGTCCTGCGCCATCTCGCGGTAGGTCGTCAACTTCCCACCCGTCACCGAGATGACGTTGGTCGCGCTGCGGTTCACCTTGTGCCGGCGCGAGAGGTCGGCGGTCCGGCCTGACGAAGCGCTGTTCACCAGCGGACGCAACCCGGCCCACACGCCGGTGATGTCGGCTTGCGTGACTCCGGTCGTGATCGACGCGTTGAGCGCCTTGAGCACGTAGTCGATGTCGTCCTTGGTGCACTGCGGGTCGTCGATCGAACCGCGGTAGTCGGTATCGGTCGTGCCGATGTAGGCGTGCTCGAACGTGCCGTCGCCGCGTCGCCCCCACGGAACGACGAACAGGCTGCGGCGATCCTTGGGCACCGGGATGACAACGGCGATGTCATTGCGAACCTTGTCCCACGGCACCGTGATGTGGACGCCTTTTGCGGGGCGGATGGAATCCGGATCAGCGCCTTCGTCGAGCGTGCGCACCTCGTCGGACCACACGCCGGCGGCATTGACGATGACCGTGGCGCGCACGGTGATCGACCGTCCACCGGCGTCGACGACGGCGCCCGATGCGTGCCCGGTCTCGTCCTTCGTCAGTTCGACCACGCGGCATCGGTTGACGACGACAGCGCCGTGCGCTGCGGCCGTTTTGGCGACCGTCAAGCACAGACGCGCATCGTCGACGGTGGCGTCGAAGTAGAGGTACGCGGATGCGAGGCGCTCCTTCGGCATCGTCGGCAGGTGCGCGAATGCCGCGTCCTTCTTCAGCCTGCGATGCATCTTGCCGATCCGCCAGCCGCCGGTGAGGTCGTACATCCACATCGCCGACCCCATCGCACGAGCAACCTTGCGGGAAACGACGCCCTCGCGGGTGAGGATCGGAATCATGAAGGGCAGCACCTTCACCAGGTGCGGGGCGTTCCTCCGCAGCCGTTGACGTTCGTGCAGCGCCTCGTACACCAGCCGGATCTCGCCCTGCTGCAGGTAGCGCAAGCCGCCGTGCACCAGCTTGGAGCTCTTCGAGGAGGTGCCGGACGCGAAGTCCTCACGCTCGACGAGTGCCGTGCGCAGGCCGCGCGCCGCAGCATCGAGCGCGACCCCGGTGCCGGTGATCCCGCCCCCGACCACCAGGACATCGAACGCCTCGGCCTCCAGCCGGTCGAGCATGTCGGCGCGGCGGAAGGGGGTGACGAGAGGCATCGGCGAACATCCTAGGGACTCTCGTCACTTCGGCCGCGTCCGAACGCTGGCACGCTATTTGCATGAGTTGGTAACTAGCAATAGATGAAATATAGTCGTCGCATGCGTAGCCCAGCCGAGCTCACAACGGCGTTCCGCGAACGCGGCCTGAAGCTGACGCCGCAGCGTCAACTGCTGTTCCGCCTGCTCGACGGCAACGCGGTTCACCCGTCGGCCGAAGCGCTGTACGTCAAGGCGAGCGAGTTGATGCCCGGCATTTCGCTTCGGACGATCTATCACACTCTCCACGACCTCGCGGCAATGGGCGAGATACAGATGGTGTCCGTCGGATCCGGTCCGGCGCGGTTCGACCCCAACATCGACGACCACCATCACGTGGTGTGCGTCGAGTGCGGCGACGTGCACGACGTCTACGTCAACAACATCGCGGACCTGCGCGTCGACGGGCTCGACGGCTTCCAGCCCGATTCGGCACGGCTCGTGTTCTCCGGCACGTGTCAGCGCTGTGCGATTTCAAACCCCCCATACAAGGAGCAATCAACATGAGCCTCGAAGGCACCAAGACCCACGAGAACCTGAAAGAGGCGTTCGCCGGCGAGAGCCAGGCGAACCGGCGCTACCTGTGGTTCGCGCAGAAGGCCGACGTCGAGGGGTATCCCGACACCTCCGCGCTGTTCCGCTCCGTGGCCGAGGGTGAAACGGGACATGCCCACGGCCACCTCGAGTACCTCGCGCAGGTCGGCGACCCCGTCACCGGTGAGCCCATCGGCGATTCCGTCGAGAACCTGAAGTCGGCCGTCGCCGGCGAGACCTACGAGTACACCCAGATGTACCCGGGGTTCGCCAAGACCGCTCGTGATGAAGGCTTCGACGAAGTTGCCGATTGGTTCGAGACGTTGGCCCGTGCCGAGAAGAGTCACGCCGGTCGATTCCAACAGGGTCTCGACAACCTCAGCTGAGCGAATGGCGGCGCGCTGAATGGGTATAGCAAGCCCACCAGCGCGCCGCGTCGCGCAGGTCACCGCTCCCATGACCATCACCTACGACCCACACCATCCGAAGTACTTCGACGAAGCGGACGTCCGCAACGAAATGACGCGGGTCTACGACCTGTGCCACGGCTGTCGACTGTGCTTCAAGTTCTGCACGGCGTTCCCGACGCTGTTCGAGATGATCGATCGTCACGACGATCAGGATGCCGGACGCCTGACACCTGCGCAGCAGGACAAGGTCGTCGACGAGTGCTTCCAGTGCAAGTTGTGCTACGTCAACTGCCCCTACATACCGGAACTGCACGAGTGGGCCATCGACTTCCCTCGGCTGATGCTGCGCAGCGACGCGATGCGTCACGCGAACCACCAGGTCACGCTGCGCGACCGGGTGACGGACACGGTCCTCGGCCACACCGACACGCTGGGCCGCGCCGGCACGATGACGTCGAACGTGGCGAACAAGATGGTGACCGCGAAGCCCGGGTCGTTGATCCGCAAGGCGATGGAAGTGGCGACCGGCGTGTCCAGTGTCCGGCTCCTTCCTCCCTATGCCAAGCAGCGATTCACGACGTGGTTCAAACGGCGTCCTCGCGTGCGGATCGCGAAGCGCCAAGGTCGTGTCGCGATCTTTCCGACGTGCTTGGTCGAGTACCAGCAACCGTCGATCGGCCACGATCTCGTGAAGGTCTACGAACGCAACGGCATCGAGTGCTCGCTGGTCCAGGACGCTCGCTGTTGCGGTGCTCCATGGTTGCACAGCGGCGATGTGGAGCAGTTCAAGAAGGTCGCCGCGCAGAACGTCAAGACGCTTGCCGTGTCCGTGCGCCGTGGCAACGACATCGTCGTGCCGCAGCCGACGTGTGGCTACATCCTGAAGAAGGACTACGTCGACTACGTCGGCGGTAGCGACGCCGAGCTCGTCGCCGCGAACACCTACGACGCGGCCGAGTACTTGATGAAGGTCCACAAGGCCGAAGGAACGACACTCGATACGAACTTCGCCGGCGCCGTTCCGGCGAAGGTGACGTACCACACGCCGTGCCACTTGAAGGCCCAGAACATCGGTCTCAAGAGTCGCGACCTGATCAAGCTGACCGGGGCCAAGGTCACGCTCGTGCAGCAGTGCAGCGGGATCGACGGGATGTGGGGTTTCCGCTCGGAGAACACCGACATCAGCGTTCCCATCGCGAAGAAGCTTGCTGAGCAGATCAATCGTGCCGACGGCGACGTGATCGCCGGTGACTGCCACCTCGCGAACACGGCCATCACGGAGCAGACCGGCCGCCAACCGGTTCATCCGTTGCAACTCATCGCTCGCGCGTACGGCATCAGCGAAGAGGTCGCGCCGCGATGAGCGCGGACCTTCCGAGCAGGAAGTTGACCATCGCCGACATCGACGACATCCGGGCCTACGAGCGTGTGCGCGACACCTATCGCGCCGAGATGATCGAGTTGCGGCGCCGGCGTCGTGTCGCTGTCGGGACCCTGGTCAGCCTGGCGTTCGAGAACCGCGAGACGATCAAGTTCCAGATCCAGGAGATGGCCAGGGTCGAAGGGATCACCACGGACGAGGGCATCCAGGACGAGCTCGATGCCTACAACCCATTGATCCCGGAAGCGGGGCAGCTGCGCGCGACGCTGTTCATCGAGTTGACGTCGGACGCCGCCATCCGCGAGTGGCTGCCAAAGCTCGTCGGGATCGAACGATCGGTGCTGCTGCGTCTGGCGGACGGGCAAGAGGTTCGCGGCACCGTCGATGCCGAGCACGCCGCCCAGTTGACCCGTGACGACGTCACCGCGGCCGTGCACTACCTGAAGTTCGAGCTCACGCCACAGCAGTGCAGCGGGTTCGCCGCTGGCACCGTCTTGGCGATCGACCATCCGCGCTACCAGGAGGAGACCGAGCTGTCAGATGCCACGATCAGTGAGCTGCTCGACGACCTCAGCGGCGGCCAGGCGCGCACAACTGTTACGAACTCCTGAGAAAAACCCGAAAAAGGGTCTGGTCAAGCCGCCCCAAGTGACCCTAGATTCACGCGGGCTGAAACGGTGTTGTACCGTCAGCGGGCCAAACTCAGGAGAATCAGTCGTGTCGGTCAAAGAGATCGTATGGCGAGAGTTGGGGGCGTGCCGGGGGCTAGAGGCGACAATGTTCTACCCGGACGACGATGACTTGGCGTTGGAGGCGAAGTCCGTGTGCGCGGGCTGCGACGTGCGCATCGCCTGCCTCGAGCATGCGCTGCAGGCGCGGGAGAAGTCGGGGATCTGGGGCGGGGCGACGGAGCGCGAGCGAAGGCGAATGATCCGCCAGCGTCGGCGCACCGCCTAGCCTGACCTGATGAGCGCACTCGACGACCTGGGCGGCTGGCCCGCGCTCCTGATCGAGTTGGTCGAAGGTCACGACCTGCCTGCGTCGCACGCCAGAGCCGCAATGGCAACGATCTTGTCGGGCGACGCAACCCCGGCCCAGCTCATCGCATTCGTCGTCGCCTTGCGCGCCAAAGGCGAGACTCCGGAGGAGCTCAGTGGGCTGCTCGATGCAGTGCTCGACGCGGCCTCCCTCGTGCCGCTGAGCGACGATCTGCGTTCGCGCGCCGTCGACATCGTCGGAACCGGGGGTGATCGCAGCCACTCGATCAACGTCAGCACGATGGCAGCAATCGTCGTCGCCGGTGCCGGCGTGCCGGTCTGCAAGCACGGCGCCCGCGCCGCATCGTCGCAATGTGGTGCTGCCGACGTCCTCGAGGAGCTTGGCGTCGCCATAGAGCTGTCCCCGATGGGTGTGCTGCGCTGCGTCGAGGAAGTCGGAATCGGTTTCTGCCTCGCGCCGAAGTTCCACCCTGCGTTCCGGTTCGCGGCGCCGAGCCGTCGCGAGATCGGCATTGCAACGGTGTTCAACCTCCTCGGCCCGATGGCGAACCCCGGACGCGTTCGTCGCCAGCTGATCGGGGTGGCGAACCCTGCCGTCGCCGAACGAATGCTCGCGTCGCTGCGTTTGCACGGCTCCGAACGCGCCTGGGTCGTGCACGGTGGTGGGCTCGACGAGCTCACCACGACCGGCACGTCGACCGTGCTGGCGCTCGACGAGGATCAGGTCAAGACGTTCACCGTCGACCCGGTGGCGCTCGGGTTTGCCCCGGCCATCCCCGATGAGCTCACCGGTGGCATGCCGTCGGAGAACGCCGAGGTCGTCCGTCGTGTGTTGAAGGGCGAGCACGGCGCGCATCGCAACATCGTGCTCCTGAATGCGGCCGCCGGCCTGGTGGTCGCCGGCGTCGCCGACTCGCTCGAGGAAGCCGTCGTCATCGCAACAGCATCTATCGACGAGGGAAGTGCAGCACGGGTCCTCGATCGATGGGTTCACGAGTCGCAGGCAGCCTTGGCCGACACGCAGTCTGACCAATCGTGATCATCCGGGTGCCGGCGTCGTCGGCGAACCTCGGCCCCGGTTTCGACACCCTCGGCATGGCACTGTCCCTCCACGCGGAGGCTGGAGTCATCAACGGCGAGGTTCCAGCGGGCGCCCAGCGGATCGATCAGTACCACCCTGCGACCATCGCATTCCGGCGTGCCGGTGGCGACGGCGATCTGTGGATCTCCTCGCCGATTCCCGTCGGTCGCGGGCTCGGTTTCAGCGGTGCCGTGCGCATCGCCGGCATCGTCGCCGCGCATGCCCAACAACACGGCAGTGATCCCGACGAGCTGTCGGCACATGCGCACACGATCCTGTCCCTCGCCACCGAGCTGGAGGGTCACGCCGACAACGTTGCTGCTTCGTTGTTCGGCGGCATCGTCGCAACGGCCGATGGCCGGGCGGTGCGGATCCCGTTGCCGTTCGATCCCGCGGTCGTGGTGTGGATCCCGTCGTTCACCACCTCGACCGACGAGTCGCGCACGAAGATGGGCAACAACGTGCCGCTCGACGACGCCGTGTTCAACATCGGCAGGGTCGCGTTGTTGGTCGCCGCGCTGGCGTCCGGCGATACGGATGCGCTGCGCAGCGCGACTCAGGACCGCTTGCACCAAGACCGCAGGCTCGCCGCGGTCGAACCGTCGAAGGTTGCGCTCGACGCCGCGCTCGACGCCGGCGCGTGGTGCTCGTGGCTGTCGGGTTCCGGTCCGACCGTCGCGGCCATGTGTCCGTTCGACGAGGCCGACGACCTCGCCGCGAAGATGCCCGACCAGGGCCACACGAAGGTCCTGCGCATCGACCACGGCGGCGCCGTGATCGAGTCCGACCACTAGGCGGCGACGCCTAGGCCGCTACATCGGTGCGGCCGTCGTGCGGACTTCGGCCGACGACCTCCGGTACCTCGTCGATCGGCCAGCGCCACCGTCCGTCGCACCACTCGATGTCGACTCGGTCGGCCATCTTCTCGAACGCACGAGCGAGGCACAGCACCTCGTCGACGACGGTGCGCGGCAAGAGCGCGGTGAACGCCGGAACCTCGGGTGGCGGCAGTGGCAGACCGATCTCCATCTGACCGTCGACGGACGTACCGATCAGAACACCGCCGCGCACGTGGAGCGTCGTATCGCCGATCCGCACGCCGACGTCGCCCGCCTCGCGCAAGCGATCTGTGAGACGCTGCCGGCGAACGGCGTTGGTGAACGCGACCGCGCGATCGCGTACCTGTGCGGCCTCCTCGTACCGGCGTGCGGCGGAGAGCGCGGCCAGTCGCGATTGCAATGCGACGATCACGAGCTCCGGTGAGGTGGTCATCGCCTGCACCGCCTTGGCGACGGCCGCGGCGTACACGTTGGCGTCGGCCGCACCGGCACACGGACACATCGCGACGCCGAGCTGCGCGGGAGTGCAAGTGATCGCGCCGGTGTGCGGCAGGTACGAGCGACCGAGTCGAGTGGTGCAACGACGCAACGGGAACACCGACTGCAGCGCCTCCACGACCGCATCCGCGCTGGCCTTCGACGCAAGAGGACCGAGATGAACGCCGGCACCCGTCGCGTCGTTGACCACTGACAGACGCGGCCACACCTCGTCGATGCTGAGTCGCACGTATCGGTACTTCTGTGGAGCAACAGCCACCTTGTTGTAGCGCGGTGAGAGTTGCTGGATGTAGCGCAGCTCGAGCACCTCCGCCGCGAGCACGTTCGGTGTCGAGATGTACGTGATGCGCTGCGCCTCGCGAAGGAGCGTGCCGATCTTGCGACGATCGTCGGAGCCGAAGTAGCTACGGACGCGCTGTCGCAGGTTCGTCGCCTTGCCGACGTAGAGGACCTGATCCCGTGCGCCACGGAACAGGTACACACCCGGCGTTCTCGGCAAGCTCGTCGTCATGCGCAACTTCGCCGCCTGCGGGTGCGCGCCGATGCGAGGAAGCGCGATGAGGTCGTCGAGACCGAGCACACCGAGCCCCGCGGCGCGTTCGAGCAAGAAGTGCAACAGGTCGGTCGTGGCGAGCGCGTCGTCGAGGGCGCGGTGCGATGGACGATGATCGAGCCGGAAGCGCGCCGCGAGCGTGCCGAGACGGCAGTCGGGGACTTCTTCGCGGATCAAACGGCGGGCGAGTGGCAGCGTGTCGATCACCGGGTTCGTGATCTCGGCATCGCCGCGCCGCGCGAGGGCCGCGTTGATGAACGCCATGTCGAACCCGACGTTGTGGCCGACTACGACGGCGTCGCCGAGGAACTCGATCATCGACGGCAGCACCGCGTCGATCGCAGGTGCCTTGACGACCATGGATTCGCTGATGCCCGTCAGCACCGTGATCATCGGCGGTATCGCCCGACCCGGGTTGATCAGTGTTTGCAAGGTGCCGAGGCATACGCCGGAACGAACCTTCACCATGCCGATCTCGGTGATGAGATCGGTGTTGCGGTCGCCGCCGGTCGTCTCGATGTCGAGCACGCAGAACGTCACATCGGCCAGGGGAGTGCCGAGATCGTCGAATGACCGCTGCCCGCCGGCTGCCGTGCGCATCGTTGCAGTCCATCACGAACGCGTGTTCGAAGTCAAGAACGCATGTTCGGTCGAGGGGTGCGCGACGGTGCGTCGGTACAGTTGGCTCGGTGAGCGCAGACATCGCACCTGACGTGCCGGACGAAGCGCTCCGACCGGCGCTCGAGCTCGCGGTGGGGATCGCTGCAGCGGGCGCGAAGGTGCGTCCGCCGCTCGATTTCCCGGCACCGCTGAAGCGGTTCCTCCGTTTCCACAAGCTGCCTCCGGCAGCGCTCGCCCAAGTTCGCGCCGCAGTCGAGAGTGACGACGACTTCCGCAAACGACTGGGATCGGTGGCCACCGCCGACTTGGTCGACGACGTCGGGATGCTGTGG
>DASWRR010000207.1:0-14432 GCA_036403055.1 Ilumatobacteraceae bacterium
ACGGCATCGTCACGCTCGACCGTTCGGCGGATTGGATCCAGGTATTGGAGAACGAACTGATGGCAACCGGTCAGTATCGAGTCGCAGCGGAAGCCGGCGGCGACGTCCTGTTGGAACTGAGACCGAAGTGAGCGGAACCTGGCTGTCGTCGAGCGTCGGCGTCCCACTCGCGCTGGTCGTCATGGTGCTCTTGTTCATGATGGAGAACTTCCGTCTCGCCGGCAGGCGCGGCGCGTGGCTGCTGCGCTCGTCTGCGGTGCTGTCCGCCTGCCTGCTCGTCGGCCTCATCGCGGCGCGCTTCGCCAGATACTCCTGACTACCGGGCACACCGGCTACCAGGGCAGATCGGCTACCAGGGCAGATCCCGGCCCAAGAACTCGGCGAGCTCGGCGTTCGGGGCCGCGAACTGCTCGCGCAAGGCCTTCTCGGTCGACGCCTCCATCGGCTCGGATCGGAACGCCATGTCGTTGTCACCGACGGATGCGATGTCGAGCGGCTCGGCGCCGACGAACTCGAGGGCCGCCGAACGGGCAGCAATCGGGTCGAGGAACATCTCCTCTGAGATCAAGATCAGCAACCGGTCACGACCGATCAGATCGGCGGCGCGCTTCAGCTGCTGGGCATACAACCCGCGCCGGGTGTACGCGAAGTGACCGACTGCGAAGCTGGTCGACAACACGCCCTCGGTCAGCTGATCGAACTCCTCCGACACGCGTGACTCCTCGAGCGACAGCGCTTCCTCGAACGTCTCGGACTCCTCGAAACCGAGTCGACGTTCGTGCTTGTAATGCGACAGCGCCCTCTGCACGGGATCGCGAAGAACGACGATCAGCCGTGCGTCCGGCAGCGTCTCGGCGATCCGGCGCACGCCAGCGGGATGGAAGATGTAGGCCGGGCTCGCCTCACCACGAACGATCTTCGAGTTGGACGACGTCCGCGGGAACATGCCGCTGTACCAGTCGACACCCTTGTCGAAGTGCGCGTCGAAGAAGTGCACCTCCTTGGTGAGCGATCCCTTGACCCCTGGGTGCCGCAACATCTCCTGATACAGAAACGTGGTACCGCCTTTTTGGACACCCGCGACGATGAAATCGGGCAACGGGCGTTGTGAACGGAGCCTGCTCCGCCCGGTCGCGACCATCGACACCGCCCGGTCTCGTGCCGAGATCAGGGCGCGCCGGTGTTGTGGTTTCGTCACGGGATACAGCAGCGATCGGACGGCGCGCTCAAGTTTCAATCCGTGTTCTCCCGCTCTCGAGACGTGGTGCACTGACAATAGGGCGAGCCCGCACGCGCTCGGCATCCGAGCACCGCCAACGAACGCGCACGCTGCACGGCGAAAAGGCGTCCGTCGGTCCGAACGCCGTCAAGGAAGTACCCCCTGATGACGACGTCCAAACGTACGAATTTCGTCAAAAAGACGAGGTATGACTGTCAAGTTCTTCGCTCATCGTGTCCAAATGAACACTTGACGTGGCGGTAATTTGTCGCGAGCATTACAAATGTCACGAAACTGACATGCTACGTTGGTTCAGGGCGGCACGGGACTTGCCGAAAACGACATGAGGGACTTGGTCAACAGGGAACGGTGAAGATGAGATTGTTACGCGCGCACAGCTGCCTCCGGGGAGCACGTGTCCTGCTGACGGGGACGTTGATCGCCTCGGTGTTCGTCACCGTCGGGCACTCGACATCGGTGGGCGCGGCAGGACGAACGTTCTACGTCCATTGCACGCAAGGCAACGACGCGAGCTCCGGCTCAGCCGCTGCGCCGTGGAAGTCGCTGACGAAGGCATCGACCGCGGCGCTGACGCCCGGTGATCAGTTGCTGCTGGCCCGAGGCTGTGTCTGGAACGGACAACGCCTCGATGCCGGATGGGATGGGACCGCCGCCGCGCCGATCACCGTCGGCGCCTACGGAGACGGGCCGCGCCCGATCGTCAAGAACGGCGCCAACCAGAACTTCAAGATCACGGGGAGCTACATCGTCCTCGACGGCTTGGAATCCGACAACGACCCACGCCAACTCGACCCGTGTGGTCAACCGCTCGGCACGTACTACGGCTTCAACTTCAGCGGTGGAGCGCACGACAACACCTTGATGAACTCGGTGTCGTCCGGATCGACCGCCGGCGTGCACCTCGCTGCGGCATCGGGAGCCAACAGGATCCTCTCCAACATCCTCACGGGCAACAACGTGATGCAATCGTTCGGGACCAACAACGATCTCGGCGCGTGGGGCGTCGACATCATCAGCGACGACAACGAGATCGCGTACAACCTGTTCTCCGACAACGCATCGGTGTGCGTCAACGGCAAGCGAGCCAGCAACTCGATCGAGATCTACGCCGGTAGCAACAACAACATCCACGACAACAACTCGTTCAACGACAGGGTGTTCACCGAGCTCGGTAGCAGTGCGACGGTGAAGTCGAGCAACAACAGGTTTGCGGACAACCTCTTCGTGACCGATCGGGCGACGTCGAGGTTCATCGTGACCCGCGGTGGCCAAGATGCGCAGTACGGGCCCGTCGCCGACACGAGCGTCGTCAACAACACGACGTATCAGACAGGGTCCGGCAGCCAGGCGATCGTGTGCATCCTCGGGTGCACCGGCGCGGTCCTGAGCGCCGCATCGAACGTTCTGTGGGCCGAGGAGAAGGTGTTCTACGCCGACTCTCAGTTCTCGCTCGGCCAAAACGTCGTGTGGAACACGGCGGGCCAACCATTCGCCCAGATCGCTGGCGGCGCAAGCGGACTCATCGTGAAGGACCCCAAGTTCGCCGACCCTGCGTCCAACAACTTCCGTGCGACGGCGACACCGGGATTCGGGATCCAGCGCGACGCCGGCCCAGGCCTTCCGCCGCCGGCAGCGGTCGCGTCGAAGCTACGCATCCTCGATACCCGCCCCGGTATTCAGATCGGGTACACCGGCGACAAACCAGGACCGGGCGCCACCGTCTCGTTGAAGGTGGCCGGTCGTGGCGATGTGCCGACGACAGGCGTTGCTGCGGTGACCATGAACGTGGTCCTCACGGAATCGTCGGGCAGCGGCTTTGTCACCGCGTGGCCGTCCGGTGAACCTCGTCCCACTGCGTCGAACCTCAACGTCGAAGGCGTCGGGTCGACGATCTCGACACTCGTGACGGTCCCTCTCGGCGCTGACGGCAAGGTCAACCTCTTCACCCAATCCGGCGGACACCTCGTGGCCGACGTTGCCGGATGGCTACCCACGGGCTCCTTCGTCGCGAGCAATCCGACACGTGTGCTCGACACCAGAGCGGGCGACGGACAGATCGGCTACACCGGCGAACGACCGGGCCCTGGAGCGGTCGTCGACCTACAGATCGCGGGCGTCGGACCAGTGCCGGCCAAGGGCGTGTCGGCAGTCGTGCTCAACCTCGTGGCGACCGAGGCAGCCGGCCCCGGATTCGTCACCGTGTGGCCGTCGGGAACACCTCGGCCGCTCGCATCCGCCGTCAACGTCGTCTCGGCGGGTTCGACTGCGTCGAACCAAGTCACCGTGCCGCTGGGCGCCGACGGCGACGTCTCGATCTTCACGCAATCGGGCTCCCACCTCGTTGCCGACGTCGCCGGTTACTACGTCGCCGGCAAGGGGTTCAAAGCGCTGATGCCGACGAGGATCCTCGACACTCGTGGAGGCAGCCAACGCATGGCGTACTCGGGCGGCAAGCCGATCGGCGGTCAGATCATCTCACTGCCGGTGCTCGGCCGGGCCGGCGTCCCGGCGTCCGGCGTCGCGTATGTGATCCTCAACCTGACTGCAACCGACGCAACTGCGCCTGGGTACGTGACAGCGTGGCCCGGTGGGACGCAACGGCCGCTCTCTTCCGTGCTGAACCTTTCGGCGACGGGGCAAACGAGGGCCAACGCTGTCTTTGCTCCAGTCGGTGCCGACGGAACGATCGCGCTCTTCTCGCAATCCGGCACCGATCTCGTCGTCGATGTCACCGGGTGGCTCTCCGCCTGAGCATCTAACATGCGGCATCGAACCGTTGCGGATACTGCTCGTCACGGACTTCTACTGGCCATACCTCGGCGGTGTCGAGCAGCACGTCCGGTCGCTCGCGCACTCACTTGTGGCGCGCGGCCACGACGTGACCGTGGCGACGCTGACGGGCAAGGATCTCGACGACGACAGCGATGACGACGGTGTGCGCGTCCGCCGGTTGCGCAGCATGTCGCAACGGATGCCGTGGCTGTTCAGTTCGGCCGAACGCCCGTGGGCGCCGCCCATCGCCGATCCGGCGATCACGTGGCAACTTCGAAAGATCATTCTCGAGAACCCGCCCGACATCGTGCACGGCCACGACTGGCTCGCGCGATCGTTCCTCCCCCTACGGCGGTGGAGCACGCGCAAGTTCGGCACGCGCTTCGTCTCGTCGCTCCACTACTACACGCTGTCGTGTGCGAAGAAGAACCTGATGCGCACGCAGACCGTCGACGGCCGCACGGTCGAGACGTCATGCACCGGTCCCGGCGTCGAGAAATGTCTGGCGTGCGCGGGCCGTCACTACGGCCGGCCCACCGGCATCGTGACCGCGACCGCCAACGCGATCGGCGCGCTCGCCGAGCGTCGCGGCGCCGCGGCAATCGTTGCTGTCAGCGCCGCAGTTGCGCGTGGCAACGGACTGGTCCCTGATGCCGGGAGCACCGTGGTGATCCCGAACTTCCTGCCCGACGGCGCGGCACATCCGACGAGCGCAACGAGCGACGTCGGCGCATTGACCGCGCTGTTGCCCGACGAGGAGTTCATGATCTTCGTCGGTGATCTTCGACCGATGAAGGGCCTCGACGTCTTGCTCGACGCGTACTCGACGCTCGAGCCCTCGATGCCGTTGGTCCTGATCGGCAAGTCGTGGCCCGACACGCCGACCGCGCTCCCCCGCCGCGTCGTGGTCCACGATCGGTGGCCGAACGCGGCGGTCATCGAGGCGTTCCGTCGAAGCTCGATCGCAGTGGTCCCATCGGTGTGGGCCGAGCCGTTCGGGATCGTCGTCATCGAGGCGATGGCCGGCGGCAGTCCTGTCGTTGCCTCCGCCGTCGGCGGGATTCCCGAGATCGTCGAGGACGGGGTCTCCGGACTGTTGGTCGCGCCCGGTGACGCGACCGCATTGGGACATGCGCTTGCGGAGCTGATCGGTGATCCACAGCGGCGGGCAGCCATGGGCGAAGCGGCTCGTCGGCGCGCCGAGGACTTCACTGCCGCGCGAGTCGTCGATCGGATCGAGCAGGAGTACCGTCAGCTCGCGACGTCGTAGTAGAGCTTCTCGAGCGCGTCCGCGGTGTTCTCCCACAATGGGACGAGGTCGCGTCGAGGCGTCACGTTCTCGCGCAGCTTGCGGGCGATCAATCCTGCCAAGGAGTGCTTGTCGGCCGCCGGCGGCACGACGCTGACCTCTCCGAAACGTCCGAGCTCGGCGAGCGCCGTGCCGTCAGCGACCAGCAGCGGACGGCCCACCGCAATCGCCTCGAGACCGACGACGCCTTGTGACTCGTAATCGCTGAGCAGAGTGACGAGATCCGCAGAACGAAACAGCTCGGCCATCTTGCGCCGCTCGCCAGGATCGACCGACATGAACTCGACGCAATCACGGACGCCGAGCCGTCGGGCAAGCGTCTCCAAGCGGGCTCGGTACGGTCCGTCACCGATGATGTACAGCACGACGTCGGGCACGAGTTTGCGAAGCGCCGGCAGCGCCTCGATGACACGATGATGACCCTTGTACCGCTCCAGCCGCCCGACGGAGCAGATGACGGTTCGTGTGCCCGCGGTCTCCGATGAGACCTCGAGGAAATCCGGCGACACACCGTTCGTGATCGTCGCGAACTGGCTCTCGGGCAATCGCAAACGGCGCCGGAAGAAGTCGGTCTCGAACTGCGACACACCGATGAGGCGATCCGCTCGTTTCAACATCGGTCGCAGCAGTTGCTGCTGCAGCGGCCGCAACGATCGCCTCACCATCGACGAATGGCCACCGCTGTGGAACGTGACGACGAACCGCTGATGCGCCGCGATGGCTGCAGCCATCGCGATCGGCGCGACGAACGTGTGGTAGCCCTGACAGTGGACGATGTCCCACTTGCCTCTGCGGATCCACGAGTACAGCGACGGCGTGAAGTACAGATCGAGATCCGCCGGCCATGCCCGCAAGCGCACGACTCGGACGCCCTCGACGATCGATTCTCCTGTCGGCATCGGCTCGAACGCGGTGGTCAGCACAGTGACGTCGTGCCCGCGAAGCACCATCCGGCGCGCCACCTCCGCGGTGTGGATCTCGGTGCCGCCGACGAACGGCGGGTATCGGGCGCTGACGTACAAGACCGAGAGTTGTCCGCCACCGCTTGCCCTCACGTGTGGACTGTATCCCGACGTACGCAGCTCAAACACTGAGAAGGCAAGAGTAGGATCGGCGCGTGACTGTGGCGGGCTCGAGGCGTCTCGACGTCGTCATCGTCAACTACGAGACGCCCGATCTGCTCGGCGCGTGCTTGCGATCCATCGCCGCTGTCGACGCAGCGTGCATCGGCGACATCATCGTCGTCGACAACTCGCGGACACCCGAACCTGCGCAGCGCGTCGTGCGCGATCATGCGGGTGTTCGACTCATCCGGTCCGCGGGAAACGTCGGATATGGAAGAGCGGCGAACACCGGAGTCGCTGCTGCAACATCACAGTACGCATTGGTGTTGAACGCGGACAGTCAACTTCGCGACGGCGCCGCCGACGCGCTGGTCCGCGAGCTCGATCTCCATCCGGAAGCCGCAATCATCGGCCCGCGACTCGTCGACGACGCGGGTCGCGTTCAGCCGTCGTGCGCGCGGTTTCCGGCAGCGGGTCGACTCTTTCTGAACGAGACGGGTTTGTGGAAGATCGGTCTGTTCAAGCCGATTGCGACAACCCTCGGACGACGAGTGTTGCCGTTCTTCGACCCCGACGAACCGACCGTTGTGCCGTGGGTGCTCGGCGCCGCGCTCGCAGTACGCCGGCGATCGTTCGACGATGTCGGCGGGTTCGATCCTGCCTACTTCATGTACTACGAGGAAGTCGATCTCAGCCGGCGCCTCGCAGCCACGGGCGCGGTCACGAGGTTCACACCTGCGGCAACCATCAGCCACGTCGGCGGCGCGAGCACATCGCAGAACCACGCGCCGATGCAACGAGAGATGTTCCGCAGCCTCGCCGTGTACATGCGCCGGCACGCTCGCGACCCAGGCCTTGCCCGGCTGCGAGTCGCTGTCCTCGCGATCGCGTTCGCGTGGCTCGCTCGCGACGTGTTGGTACCCGGCAACCGAGGTGATCGCAAAGAGTCGCTCGAT
This sequence comes from Ilumatobacteraceae bacterium, assembly GCA_036403055.1. Lineage (GTDB taxonomy): Bacteria > Actinomycetota > Acidimicrobiia > Acidimicrobiales > Ilumatobacteraceae > JAENVT01. Next base: position 7,342 of record DASWRR010000207.1, read on the forward strand.
GCGTGGCGGCGTGTGACCGGCGACGCGCTGCGCGGGTGGCGCGATGTCTGAGCGTTCGAACCGCCTCGACTGGAGGCTGTTGCTTCCTGCACGCATGCAACAACCAACCGGTGAAGTGCTGGTGCTCGGTGGCTCCGACGAGATGTGCCAATCCCTGGTCGACCATCGGCTGGCGCACCGATGGCGACGACCGCTCGGCCCGTCGGACACGAGCCCGTTCGTCGTTGCGTGGGACGACTGCACGATGCACGTCGAGGAGATCGCACGGCACGTCGCACCGGAGGGCGTGTTGTACATGGAGATCGATCGCCGTCGACGCGGACGTCGAACGGTCGGCCTTCGCGCCGTGCGCCGCGGACTGCGGGGTCTCGGGTGCGACGTGTATGCCGCGCACATCGTGACGCCGGATCTGCGAGCACCGCGCCGCTACCTGCCGATGGACGATCCGGCAGCGGTGCGTTGGCACCTGCGCGTGCTCTTCGTCGCCGGTACACCGATCTCGCGCGTGGTGCGACGATGCCTTTCCGCCTTGCTCGCGACACCGGCCGCCGGAGCAGTCGCCGACATCGTCGGGTTGCGGTACACCGTGGTCGCGACCAACCCACGCGACACGACGGCTCCACTCGGCGTTCCGGTGTCACGCGGCGGCGAGCGGGCGATCGTTCTCACGAGCGGGTACGACCAGGCGAGCCGCGCGGTCGTCCTGCCGTTCGCCCCCGACGCCGACACGCCGACCTTCGCGGTCAAGGTCGCGAGCACGACCGCGACGGCCGTCGGAACGCTCCGCGAGCACGAGCGGCTCGTCGCGTTGCACCGCGACCTTCCCAAGTCGACGGCACGCGCGCTCCCAGTACCGATGGGCGTCTACACGCTGGCCGAGCGCACCGCGTGCATCCAGAGCTGCGCGCCCGGTCCGTCGATGAGTGCAACGGTGGGTCGTTGGGGCCGCTCCCCTGCCGGCAAGTCGGGCGATCTCGATGTGGTCGTCGACTGGCTGACGGAGTTCGCAATCGCGACGCGCGTCGACGCGAATGAAGCCGACCGCGACTGGACATCGATCTACACGGAGGCGAGGGCGGTCCTCGATCTCCCGACGGATGTCGTCGATCTCCTCGACGCCGCCGAGACGGTCGCACGTTCCAGCGAGATCGGCAAGGTCGTGGTGCATCAGCACTACGACGCCGGTCCCTGGAACGTGCACATCGACGGAACGAAGCCGCTGCTCATCGATTGGGAGACCGACGATCTCCGACCAGCCGACTGCCGAGGTCCGGCGCTCGCGGATGTGCTGTATCTCGTCACGTACTGGTACTTCCTCGTGACCGGCACTCGCTCTGAAGACGACGAGCACGACGCGATCGAGCGCTTGTTCGTGACCTCGCCGGCAGCGGACGAGGCGGTCGTCGGTGGCCGCGCTGCGATCGAAAGGGCGCGGGCGTCGCTCGGGTTCGAACGCGACGCAACACCGGCCGTGCTCTGCGCACTGTGGGCCGAGCGTGCGGTGTACACGCACCGGCGGCGGACGTCGCTCGGAGTGCTCGTCGAGCCAGGTGGTTCGAGGCCGGAGGCATACCTCCGGGCACTTGCGCGAGCACGGATGACGATGTCATCGATGGATGATTGGTGACCATCCGCGCTGGGTAGATCCTCGGCCATGAATTCGGCGGACTGCACGTTGGCGTACCCATGACGCCCGGAGTCACGAGCTCCTTCGTGGACGGGTCGACTGCGCCCGCCGAGGTCCTCGCCCGACTCGATGCGCAGCCGATCTACGTGATCGGCGGCCGGCAACGCAGCGATCGAGCGCTGCTCGACATCGGAAACGCGTGGTATGGCTACGGGCTCGGCGTGATCCTCACGATCAACGGATCGGGCGTCGAGACCGCGCTCGAGTACGTGTCTCGCCCCGGAACGTTCGGTCCCGACGACGCGGTGCTGTTCAAGAGCGGATCGATCGTCGGCGATCGGCTGTACTGCTGTACACAGACCGAGATCCTGGTCCTCGCGCTGCCCGACTTCACCGAGATCACCCACATCAGCCTGCCGATCTTCAACGACGTCCACCACGTCGTGCCGACCGACTCCGGGACGCTCCTCGTTGCAGTGTCCGGCCTCGAGCTCGTCGTCGAGGTGACGCTGCAAGGCGATGTCGTCAGGGAGTGGAACGTGCTCGGCGAGGACACGTGGGCGACGCGCTCCCGCGATGTCGACTACCGCACCGGGGTCGACCTCAAGCCGCACAGAGCGCACCCCAACCACGTGTTCTTCGTCGATGGCGAACCGTTCGCGACCCGGTTCGAGCTGCGCGACGCAGTGTCGCTCGTCGACCCAACACGTCGGATCGACATCGGCGGTGAGCGCGTCCACGACGGCGTGGTTCATGACCGCAGGATCTACTTCACGACCGTCGACGGCACCGTCGTCGTCGTCGACCCCACCACCCTCGAGGTCGTCGGCCGCCACCGGTTGGCGCGACCGACGGGCCGCGACAACGACGCGATTCTCGGCTGGTGCCGTTCGCTCTACATCGACGGTGAGTTCTGTTGGGTCGGGTTCTCCAGGATCCGTCCGACGCGCCTTCGCCAGACCGTGTCGTGGGTGCGGACAGGTGGTGCTTCACAGGCGCCGACACGCATCGCCCGCTACCGCATGTCGGATTGGACGTGCGACGCGGAGATCGACCTCGAACCGTTCGGCCTCAACGCGGTCTTCACGGTGGCCCCGGCATGAACGATCACGGGCCGCCGATCGCGAGCAGTTCTGGAGCGGTGTGGCAGGCGAGCGCGGTGACGCGAGATCAGCGCTGGGCGTGCTCCGGAAACCACGGCGTCACTGTGTGGCTCACCGGTCTCTCGGGCTCCGGCAAGTCGGCGATCGCCGACATCGTCCTGGCCAAGCTGACCGCGGCCGGGCGGCCGGCCTACGTCCTCGACGCCGACAACCTGCGCCACGGCCTCAACGCCGATCTCGGGTTCTCGCCTGCTGATCGCACCGAGAACTGCCGGCGCGTCGCGGAGGTCGCTCGATTGTTCGCCGACGCCGGGGTCGTGTGCCTCGTGCCGATCATCAGTCCGTACGCGGCCGACCGCGCCAATGCCCGAGATCGGCACGAGCACGACGGGCTCCGGTTCATCGAGGTCTTCGTCGACGCACCGCTCGAGGTCTGTACCGAGCGGGATCCCAAAGGTCTCTACCAGCGCGCGCTTGCGGGCGAGCTGTCCGAGTTCACCGGTGTGTCCGCTCCCTACGAGGCGCCGCAGACGCCGGAACTGCATCTGCGGACGAACGGGGCGGACCCTGCGTCGCTCGCCCAGTGCGTGATCGACACGATTTACGGGACTCGTTCGAGTGGCCGCCGCGAGGTCGCAGCGCTCACCGGCGAATCGATGGACAGGAGTGCCCCATGACGATGACGTCCAACCTCGCCGAGTTGGAGGCAGAGGCCGTCTATGTGATCCGCGAGGTCGCCGCCGAGTTCGAGCGGCCCGTGATGCTGTTCTCGGGTGGCAAGGACTCGCTCGTGATGTTGCATCTCGCGGTGAAGGCGTTCTGCCCCGCGAAGGTGCCGTTCCCTGTGATGCACGTCGACACCGGCCACAACTTCGACGAGGTCATCGACTTTCGCGACCGAACGGTCGAGCGCCTCGGCCTGCAACTGATCGTCGCCTCCGTGCAGGACTCGATCGATCACGGAACCGCGATCGAGGAGATCGGGCCGCGCGCCAGCCGCAACCGGCTCCAGACCGTCACGCTGCTGGAAGCGATCGCGACGAATCGGTTCGGCGCAGTCTTCGGAGGTGGCCGACGCGACGAGGAGAAGGCGCGCGCCAAGGAACGTTTCTTCTCCATCCGCGACGAGTTCGGCCAGTGGGATCCGAAGAACCAGCGCCCGGAGCTGTGGTCGCTGTACAACGGCCGGCACCGACCCGGTGAGCACATTCGAGTGTTCCCGATCTCGAACTGGACCGAGCTCGACATCTGGCAGTACATCGCCGACGAGAACCTCGAGATCCCATCGATCTACTACGCGCACCATCGCAAGGTCGTCCACCGCGACGGCATGCACCTCGCTGTCACACGCCATCTCACGCTGCTGCCGGACGAAGAGCCGGAGGAGATGCTCGTCCGGTTCAGGACCGTCGGTGATGCCACCTGCACCGGCGCAGTCGAATCGTGCGCGATGACCGTCCAGAAGGTGATCGAAGAGGTCGCCGCGAGTCGTGTCACCGAGCGTGGGGCAACGCGCGCCGACGACCGGTTCAGCGAGGCCGCGATGGAGGATCGAAAGAAGGAAGGGTACTTCTGATGGAGCTGTTGAGATTCGCCACCGCTGGCTCCGTCGACGATGGCAAGAGCACGTTGATCGGCCGATTGCTGCTCGACTCGAAGCAGATCTTCGAGGATCAACTCGAGGCTGTCGAGCGCAGCAGCCGCGACCGCGGGTTCGACTACACGAACCTCGCGCTGTTGACCGACGGCCTTCGCGCCGAACGCGAACAGGGCATCACGATCGACGTCGCCTACCGCTACTTCGCGACCCCGCGACGCAAGTTCATCATCGCCGACACGCCTGGTCACGTGCACTACACGCGCAACATGGTGACCGGCGCGTCGACCGCCGACCTCGCGCTGATCCTGATCGACGCGCGCAACGGACTGCGCGAGCAGAGCCGGCGCCATGCGGTGATCGCATCGCTGTTGCGCGTCAAGCACCTCGTCGTCTGCATCAACAAGATGGACCTCGTGGACTACGACGAGGAGGTGTTCAACGAAGTTCGCGACAAGTTCTCGAAGTTCGCCGAGCGCCTCGAGTTCAGTGACCTCACGTTCATCCCGATCTCCGCCCTCGACGGCGACAACGTCGTCACGCACAGCCAGAACATGCCGTGGTACGGCGGCGCAACGCTGCTGTGGCACCTCGAGAACGCATACGTCGCGTCCGACCGCAACCTCATCGACCCGAGGTTCCCGGTCCAGTACGTCATACGGCCGATGTCACGGAGCTATCCCGACTATCGCGGGTACGCCGGTCGGGTCGCCGCAGGCGTGTTCCGGCCGGGAGACGAAGTGATGTGCTTACCGTCAGGCTTCACGACGACCGTGCAATCGGTCGAGGCGTTGGGCACGCCCGTCGACGCCGGCGAGCCGAACCTGTCGGTGACGCTGACGCTGCGCGACTCGCTCGACATCAGCCGAGGCGACATGATCTGCCGCCCGGGGAACAGGCCCTACAGCGGCCAGGACATCGACGCGATGATGTGCTGGTTCAGCGAGCGGCCACTGTCGACCTCGACGACGTACGCGGTCAAGCACACGACACGAAACGTGCGCGGCCGAATCCAATCGCTCAGGTACCGCCTGGACACCGAGTCGCTGCACCGCGACGAGTCGGCCGAGCACTTGGTGATGAACGAGATCGGACGTGTCACGATCCGCACGACGCAGCCACTTTTCTACGACGCCTACCAGCGCTGCCGCACCACCGGCAGCTTCATCGTGGTCGACGAAGCGACGCACGAAACGGTCGCATGCGGCATGATTCTCGGCCCCGCGACCTGAGGTTTTTCACGTGGAAGGGGCGTCGGTTCTCCGCTTCGGCGCGCTCATGTGCACGTTCGCAACTGTCCGTTCAGAAACGGTTCACCGTGCGTTTGGTGCCTTGCAAGAACGGGTAGCGCCACCCCCAGGCAGGCGAGGGCTCGAGTCAATCTCTCTTCTGTCACCATTCGGCGAAGGTTGGTCCCGGCGGCAGGGCGTCGATCAACCACCAAACGGAAAGACATACGATGTTAGACCTCCCGGAACTGGTCGAGTCCGCTTCTGCTTTGCTCGATGAACGCCTTCGACGGCAACCGGCCGTCGACACCGACGCAACAACCGATCCGCGATCCGATCGCCTCGAGTACGAGCCGGAGCGCGAACCGCGGTTCCTCGATCGATCGCTGAGGTCGACGAAGCCGAGCGTCTCCGTCGTGATACCGACCCTCAACGAGTCACGCAACCTTCCGTACGCGATGTGGCGGCTGCCGGAGTGCGTCACCGAGGTGATCGTCGTCGACGGCAGGTCATCGGACGACACTGCGCTGACGGCCGCTCTCATGCGTCCCGACGTTCGGGTCGTGCTCGAGCCGACGAAGGGCAAGGGCGCGGCGCTGAAGCGTGGCTTCAGCGAGGCGACCGGTGACATCATCGTCATGCTCGACGCGGACGGCTCTGCGGACGGCGGCGAGATCCAACGGTTCGTCGACGTGCTGCTCGCCGGAGCGGACTTCGCCAAGGGCTCTCGGTTTCTTCCCGGTGGGGGCAGCGCCGATCTGACTCGCATCCGCACGCTCGGCAATCAGACGTTCACCGGTCTGGTGAACCTGATCTGTCAGACCCGCTTCTCGGACCTGTGCTACGGGTACAACGCGTTCTGGCGCGACTGCCTGCAGTTCGTCGACATCGACGTCAGCGGCTTCGAGGTGGAGACCCGGTTGATCATGTCCGTGGCCGCCGCCGGGTTCGCGATGGTCGAGGTCCCGAGCTGGGAGTACAACCGCGTCCACGGCACGAGCAACCTCCACGCGGTCCAGGACGGCCTGCGCGTGCTGCGCACGATCGCGACGACGGGCATGCAGATCCGCCGCGGCTGGCGCTCCGTGCAGTGCCGCCGGCTCGACGTGAGCACCAGCATCCTGTGAAGCGCAGCCTCGTCGTCGTTCCCGGTCGCGCCCCGCACTGGGTCGCCGACCATGCCCGCCACCTCGCCCAGCGGCTCACCGAACGAGCGCGCGTGCTGGTCGTGTTCACGCACGCCTCCGACGCCCACTCGCTGCTGCCCGGTCAGCCGGGCACCGCGTCCGTGCTCGGCCACTCCGTCGCCGGGTACCCGATCTGGACCGGGCGGCTGCGCGCCGCGCTCGGCGTGCGGCGCACGGGCACGGTCACCGTCGTCGTGCTGTGGAACGAGGCCAACCACGTGCTCGCACTGTGGACCGCGCTCGTCGCGCGTGCCCGTGGCGAGCGTCTCGTGCTCGACATCCCGGAGGCCGCCACGGCGCGGCCCCCACTCGGCCAGCGGCTGATCCGGCCGCTGCTGAACCGGCTGG
>DASWRR010000208.1:0-6482 GCA_036403055.1 Ilumatobacteraceae bacterium
CTGCGCCCCCAAGTGCGCCGCCGTCGCCGGGTGTTGCGCCGCCGTCGCCGGGTGTTGCGCCGCCGTCGCCGGGTGTTGCGCCGCCGTCGCCGGGTGTTGCGCCGCCGTCCTACGCGCCGCCGCCCGCGCCGTCCGTTTCGGCTGCGTCTCCGAGTGGTGCGATGTTGCCGCCGCCAACGAGCGCCGCCGTGCAGTCGTCGCGCGCCGATCCGCCGCGGACTTCATACGCCCGCATCGAGTGCGACGAGGCCGTGCTCGTCGAAGCACCGTTCGATGTCGTCGTCGGGCTGTCGCCGACACCCGTCCAAGGGGTTGTCGGACCGGCGCTGATCCGACCACCCACGAGCGTTGGCGACTACATCCTCACCGCTCACGTCGTCGCCGATGGCTTCGCGCTCGCGGCGGGTGAGACGTGGCGCAAGACGATGGTCGTTTCTGCAACGGACCCGTACCCGTCCGTGGTGTTCCACCTCCTTGCCCCGTCGCTAGCGGACGAGAGCGGCGGTGTCCACGAGATCAATGTGTTGTACTCCGTCGAGAGTCAGACCATGGGACTCGGGATCCGAGCGGTGCGCGTCGTCGTCGCCGAAGGCCTCGGTACACCGCTCGCCGCCGTCCCAGCGGTGGTCGGCTCGCTCGGAGCTCCGGTCGCCGACGCGCCGCCCGATCTCACTGTGAGAGTGCTGCGCGGCAACGAACGCGGCAAGTTGCTGTGGTCGTTCGAGTCGCCCCACGCGACGCTCGTCGACGACGGTGCCTCGTGGATCGGCGACGATCCGGACACATTCGCACGCACGGTCATCTCGACGATCGCGGCGCACGAGGGCAAGGCGACGCTCGCGCTGGGTCTTCACGGCATCGGCCTCACCATCGCCGAGAAGGTTCCGCACGAGATGTGGGCTGCGCTCCAAACCGTGGTCGACGCGATCTCGCCCCGCCGGCCGACAGTCCTGCTGCTGTCGGAGGAGGCGTACGTTCCGTGGGAGCTCGCGTCGATGCCCGCGCCGATCGACGCGTCGGTCATCGGCTTCCTCGGTGCTCAGGTGACGATCGGCCGTTGGGTCCTGGCTGCCGACCGACCGCATCTGCCGCCGCCGCGGCTCGTGCACGTCGACGAGATGATCGTCGTGAGCGGTCGGTACGAGCAGCCAGGCTGGAGCCGGCTCGAACACGCCGAGGCGGAAGCGGCGGCACTCGTCGCCCGCTATCACGGGATCGAGGTGGATGCCGTCACCGACAAGGTGGTCGGTTGTCTCCTCGGCCACCCGACGGGCAACGTGTTGCACTTCTCGCTGCATGGCAAGTACGACCCTGGCTCGGCGAAGCAAGGCCTCGTGCTGATCGATGGCGAAGTGATCGACCCGTTGGTCGTCAAGGGCGGTTCGTTGACGAACGGTCCGCTCGTGTTCCTCAACGCCTGCCAGGTCGGCACCGGCCAACAGACGCTCGGTGACTACTCGGGCCTCGCCGAGTCGTTTCTCTTCGCCGGCGCGTCGGCGGTCGTCGCACCGCTGTGGTCGATCGACGATGGCGTCGCGAGCGACCTCGCCGAGCGGTTCTACTCACGTGCGTTCGCGGGTGACGCGCTCGCCGAGATCGTGCGAGCAGAGCGCGCCGCCTTCGGCACGGGTGCCGATGCAAACTCGTCGACGCTCGTCGCGTTTCAGTTCTTCGGCCATCCGGCGATGCGCCTCGAGGTGTGACTGAAGGGTGCGACACGATCACTACGACGTCATCATCGTCGGCGCCGGTTCGGCAGGGTGCGCGTTGGCCGCTCGCCTGAGCGAGCAACGCGATCGCACGGTGCTGCTGCTCGAAGCGGGCAGTGATCTCGCGCCGGCGACCACGACATCGGATGGGTTGCTCGATGCCTCGCTGATGGCGGGCGCCGCACCAGGGCATCTGGCCAACTGGTCGTTCGATGTCGCGATCACGGATTCACGGACGATCTCCTTGCCGCGCGGCAAGGTGATGGGTGGCTCGAGCACGATCAACGCCGGCCTGTTCGTTCGGGCCACATCGGACGATTTCGACGGTTGGGCGGCGCGCGGCAACCCCTTGTGGTCGTTCGCCGAGGTGCTGCCGTTCCTCAAGCGACTCGAGACCGACTTCGACTTTCCCGATCACCCTTTTCATGGCGGCCGCGGACCTGTTCCGGTGTCGAGATCGCTGTCAACGGCGCTCGATCCACTGAGCCAATGCTTCCTCGACGCGTGCCTCGCGCTCGGCTACGCACGGGAAGTCGACAAGAACTCGCCGGGTCCGCCGGGGGCGGGTCGGGTGCCGCGCAACGTCGTCGACGGTGTGCGGATCAACACCGCTCTCGCGTACCTCCCCGTTGGCGATCGACCGTCCAACCTCGTGATCGAGACCATCGTCAGGGTTCTTGGCATCCTGACGAGCGGCGGCCGGGCGACCGGCGTAAAAGCCGAACGATCCGACGGGCCGGTCGTGTTCGAGGCGGACGAGATCGTTCTCTGCGCCGGCGCGGTGATGTCGCCGCATCTCCTCCTGGTGTCGGGATTCGGACCGGCCAACGAACTGCGCCGGCACGGCATCGACGTGATCTGCGATCTGCCCGGTGTCGGAACTCGATGCAGTGACCATCCACAGGTCTTCATCGACTTCGAATCCGAGCGCTCAGGCGAGCGAGCGGATGCCGCGGCGGTGGTCGAAGTCGCGCTCGACACCACCGTCGACGGTGCTCCCGTCGCGTTCGTGCCGTACCTCGCGCCGCTCGGCCTCATCGTTCCGGGATCCGGGGCGTCCGTCTCGCACCGCAGTCTCGGCGTCGTACTTCATCAAGCCGCGCCGACGGTGTCGATCGCACTCAAGTCCGGGGACCCGCGTGTGCAACCGGCGATCGATCACCACTACCTCGTCGACGCGACGGACCGTGCCAACCTGCGCGCGGCGGTCGAGATCGGTCTTTCCATCCTCGACTCGCCGGAGATGCGCGACGTCGTGGCGCAGCGCACATCACCCGGCGCGGGTGTCGATCTCGACGAGTGGATCACCGAGAACATCTCGACTGCGGTGCACCTCTGCGGGAGTGCGCCGATGGGACCGGATACGGATCCAATGGCAGTCGTCGATCAATACTGTCGGGTGCGCGGAGTCGAGAGGTTGCGAGTGGTCGATACATCGGTGCTACCAACGGCGCCGTCACGCGGGCCGGCAGCGACCGCGGTGTTGATCGGCGAGCGTGTCGCCGCGTTCTTCGACGACGGTTCGCGATGAGTGCGTTCTCACTCGCGGATCACGCGATCGCCGCCGTCGCAGCCATGGGAGCCGGTGCCGTGAACTCCATCGCCGGTGGTGGCACGTTGATCTCGTTCCCGACCCTCGTCGCGCTCGGCGCCGGACGGGTCAGCGCGAACGTCACCAACACGGTTGCACTGTGCCCCGGCTACTTCGGCGGAGCGGTCGCCCAACGCTCGGAACTTCCGGGGCAGCGAGCCCGTCTCGTGCGCCTCTCCATCGCCGCGGCGCTCGGAGGCCTCACGGGCTCGGTGCTGCTGCTCGCGACCGGAGAGGCGGCCTTCACCAAGTTGGTCCCGTGGCTGATCCTGCTGGCGTGTGCCCTGCTCGGTGGACAGAACTACATCCGCAGGTGGCTCGGCATCGGTACCCGCCCGCACGGCGCGCCGAGCGCGATCGCTGTGTTGTCGACGTTCGTCGTGTCGATCTACGGCGGCTACTTCGGCGCCGGTCTCGGCATTGCCTTGCTCGCCGTTCTCGGCTTGGTGATCGACGAATCGCTGCCTCGCCTGAACGCGCTGAAACAGGTGCTTGCGCTCGTGATCAACGTCGTCGCCGCGTGCTTCTTCGCCGGCTCCGGTCATGTGATCTGGAGCCTTGTCGCGGTGATGGCCCCGGCCAGCCTCGTCGGTGGAGTCGCGGGCGGCAAGCTCGTGACGCGGATCAAACCGGCCACGCTGCGAGCCGCCGTCGTGTCGTACGGGACGATCCTCGCGATCTACTACATCGTCCGCTGAGTCGCTGGTTACGGCAGCAGCAGCTTCACCGCACCGGCAACCGACATCAGCAGCACGCCGATCAGGAACGCCCGCTCCGGCAACGTGTGCAGCAGCCGCCGTCCACTCAAGAGCCCGACGAGGACAGCCGGGAACAGCGCGGCGTCGAATGCCAACGTGCTGCCGGTGAAGAACGCGCCCCCGCTCGACCATTGGCCGAGGGCGAGGTACACCGGAACCTTGGTGAAGTTGACCGCGAAGTAGAACCATGCCGACGTGCCGACCAGCTCGTCCTTGCCGAGGCCGAGTCGCATGAAGTAGGTGTTCAGGATCGGGCCGGCGGCACTCGCGACGAACGTCGTGAACCCACCCGAACTGCCGTACACGGCGGCGGTCGCGGCAGTCGGCGGGACCGGTTGGACGCGGCGATACATCCGCCACGCCTGCATCATCGCGATCAACAAGATGCACAGGCCGATCACGAGCTCCATGGGGCGCGTCGACGATCCGACCGCGACGAAGAACGCAGCACCGGCGGCGAACCCCGCGGCGACGGCGATGATCATCGGCCGCAGGTGATCCCACCGCGTGTGCTGGCCGTACCAGATGACCGCGAACACATCACCGGCGAGGAGGATCGGGAGCGTGGTTCCGGCGATCGCACGACCGCTGACGACAGCGGCGATGATCGGTGTCGCCACGAGTGCGGCACCGGGAAACGCCGTCTTCGACAACCCGACGATCAGGGCCGCCACTGACCCGAGGATCAGGTTGGCCGGCGTGAACACTGGCGCAGCCTAGGGCAGCACGTTTCGGGAGCGACGGGACACCGTTCGGTGATCAGATCGGTTCGCTGGAGTCGAGTATTCGGCGGGCTTCCTCGGCGGATTGGGCCTGCACGAGGACGGTGACCCCTGCCTCGCCTTCGACCGGCAGCATCCCACCCTCGACCTCGTCGACGATGAACGCGTCGATCCCGTTCGCGGCGAGATGGGCCCGGGTGACTTCCGCTTCACCGCGGTCGGGATAGGTTGCCACTGCGATCGGCTCAGGGTGCTCGTCGGTTGAGTCGTCTGTCATGCCGACGAGCGTAGATCGGCGTCCGCCGTGGGCAGACACGGAGAATTGTCCGGCGCCTCAGGTGCGACGATGACGCCGGCGCCGCTACACTCGCTCCGTTCTTTGACAACCCACAGATCCCCGAAAGACGGAGATAGCAATGAGCAAGGCCAAGTTTCAGCGGAACAAGCCGCACGTCAACATAGGCACGATGGGTCACATCGACCACGGCAAGACCACGTTGACTGCTGCCATCTCCAAGACGCTTGCGGGGAAAGGGTTGGCCAACTACACGCCGTTCGATCAGATCGACAAGGCGCCCGAAGAGAAGGCTCGTGGCATCACGATCTCGATCGCGCACATCGAGTACGAGACCGAGAACCGTCACTACGCACACGTCGACATGCCGGGTCACGCCGACTACATCAAGAACATGATCACCGGCGCCGCACAGGTCGACGGTGCCATCCTCGTGGTTGCCGCAACCGACGGCCCGATGCCCCAGACGCGTGAGCACGTCCTGCTGGCCCGTCAGGTCGGCGTTCCGTACATCGTGGTTGCGCTCAACAAGGCCGACATGGTCGACGACGAAGAGCTCCTCGAACTGGTAGAGCTCGAAGTCCGCGAGCTGTTGAGCGAGTACGAGTTCCCGGGCGACGACGCTCCGGTGGTACGGGTCTCGGCGCTCAAGGCGCTCGAGGGCGACGAGGCGTGGCAGGCCAAGATCATGGAGCTGATGGACGCCTGCGATGCGTCGATCCCCGAGCCCGTTCGCGAGCTCGACAAGCCGTTCCTGATGCCGATCGAGGACGTGTTCACGATCACGGGTCGCGGCACTGTCGTCACCGGCAAGGTCGAGCAGGGCAAGGTCCACACCGGCGACGACCTCGAGATCGTCGGTCTCAAGAACACGCAGAAGACGGTGTGCACCGGTGTCGAGATGTTCCGCAAGATCCTCGACCAGGGTCAAGCCGGCGACAACATCGGTGCGCTGTTGCGTGGCACGAAGAAGGAAGACGTCGAGCGCGGCCAGGTGCTGTGCAAGCCGGGATCGATCACCCCGCACACCAACTTCGAAGGCCAGGTGTATGTGCTGTCGGCATCCGAAGGCGGTCGTCACAAGCCGTTCTTCAACAACTACCGCCCGCAGTTCTTCTTCCGCACGACGGACGTCACCGGGACGATCCAGCTGCCGGAAGGCACCGAGATGGTCATGCCCGGCGACAACGTCGCGATCACGGTGGAGCTCGGCAAGCCGATCGCGATGGACGAGGGCCTGCGTTTCGCCATCCGCGAGGGCGGCCGCACCGTCGGCTCCGGCATCGTGACCAAGATCCTGGAGTAACCGCTCCAACCCCTCCCTCTCCGCTTCGGAGAGAGAGGGTCAATCCGGCAATCTCAGCGCCAGCGCGGGTCCTTGACCTTCGCTGGCGCTTCCGACTCTGG
>DASWRR010000209.1:0-7334 GCA_036403055.1 Ilumatobacteraceae bacterium
GGCAACGAACCTCCCCACCGCGATCAACGATCTCTGAGCTGGCCGCTGGTCGAACGACGTCGGGTGCACGCCTCGCCGCCCGGTGGTGTCGAGCGACGCGCCGCACGGGCGCCCTCCCCCGCGCCGATTCCGAGCCTGACCGCGGCTCCGTTGTGGCCATTTCGCCTTGCCGCGCTCGCTGGTGCGCTCGCCCGTTCGAGGCCCGACTTCGCGTGGGACAACTGGAAGCTCATCGTGTCGGCGGTGGTCGTCACCATCTACGCGATCGTCACGTGCATCCGACCGGTGCCGTACCGCGACGACACGAAGGTGCGCGTCCGCATCATCGCCGAGCAGGCGATGCACCTCATCGTCGTTCTGGCGACCGGGGCATGGGCTTCGCCGTTCGCCCTGTGCCTGATCCCGACGGGGATGCTGGCCGGGTTCGCCGCAGGCGGTTTCTTCAGCGCCCAACTCGGCGTTGCCGCGATCGCGGCGGTCACCGCTCGGCACATCAACGAGGTCGGAACGCGCGAGGGGTTGACCGCCGGACTGCTGTGGACCGGGTTGCTCGCGCTCGTTGCGTTCACTAGCGGGCTCACCCACCGCGCCGGTCTCGAAGCAGCCCGTCAACAACAACTCGCGCTCGACCGCGTCAGCCGGCTCGCCGAAGCGAACTCCTTGCTGTTCTCGTTGCAGCGCGTCGCGCAGACGTTGCCGGCGTCGCTCGATCTCGACGACGTGCTCGACTCGACTGTGCAACGGATGCAGGCAATGGTCCGTCACGATGCGCTCTCCGTTTTTCTCGTGAATGCGACCGACCGCGCCGTCGAGCCGATCCGGGCACTCGGTTTCACACCGCCGTCGTCATTTCAGCTCGATCGGCTGCCTGAGGGTTTGCGGGCCGCGATGGACTCGCCGCGTACGGTCAGGATCGACGATCTCAGCTTTCGCGGGGGTGTGTCGGCGTCAGCGCGCAGCGGTCTGTATGCCGCGCTTCGCGCCCGCGGCGCACTCGTCGGCTTGATCGCGGTCGAAGCCGACCAGCCCGACGCGTTCGGGCAGCAGCAGGCCGAGATCGTCCACGGGCTGACAGAGCCCTTCGGCATCGCGATCGACAACGCGAGGATGTTCGGCCGCATCCGCACGCTCGCGGCAGACGAGGAGCGATCACGCATCGCCAGAGACCTGCACGACCACATCGGTTCGTCGTTGGCCATGATCGGCTACGAAGTGGATCGCGCCCGATCGATCGCGGCCGACGGCGGCGAGATCATTCCGGTCCTCGAGGACCTTCGCACGCAGGTGACGGCGGTCGTGTCCGACGTTCGCGACACGCTGTTCGACTTGCGGACGGAGGTCACCGACACATACGACCTCAACAGCATCGTGCGCGACTTCCTCACCCGGGTGCAGCAACGAACCGGTATCCACACCGATCACGACGTGCGCATCGCCGGCCGACTGCCGCTGATGCAAGAACGCGAGTTGTGGCAGATCGCCCGCGAGGCGATCACCAACGTCGAGCGTCACTCGCAGGCCAAGAACTTGACGGTCACGGTGAACGAGACGACCACGAGCGCGTCGATCTCCGTCCGCGACGACGGCGTCGGTCTCGGTGTGCACACGAGCCGTGCGGACAGTTATGGCATCATTGGCATGCGCGAGCGTGCGGCCCGAATCGGGGCTGAGCTTTCGATCCGCCCATCGGTGCGTGGCGGCACGGAGATTCAAGTTCATCTGCGCTCTGACGACAGGAGACAACGTTGGGACTCTCGGTAATCCTGGTCGATGACCACACGATGTTGCGGCAAGGGATTCGGCGCGCGCTCGAGAGCGAAGGCATCAAGGTCGTCGCCGAGGCCAGCGACGGTGCCGAGGCGATCCGTCTCGCGCTCGAGCACAAACCCGATGTCGTCCTGATGGACGTGTCGATGCCGGGAATGGACGGTGTCGAGGCCGCTCGCCGCCTGGTCGAGGCCGATGGCCGCCAACGCGTGGTGATGCTCACCATGCACATCGACCGCGACGTCATCGATCGGGCAATTCGCGCCGGCGCTGTCGGTTACCTGACGAAGGACTCGTCGATCAGCGAAGTGATCCTCGCAATCCAATTGGCCGCCAACGGCGACCGACCGATGTCACCACGACTTGCGGCCGCGATGCTCGACGAGGCACGCCGAGAGGACGCGCTGATCTCGGTTCGCGAGGAAGAGGTGCTGCAGCTCGTCGCCGACGGGTACGGCACCAACGAGATCGCCGAGCGCCTCTACATCAGCGGCAAGACGGTGAAGAACCACCTCGCATCGATCTACGAGAAGTTGAACGCTCGTGACCGGACGCAAGCTGTTCTGATGGCCGTGAAGATGGGAATCGTCAAGCTCACGTGACCGGTGCGGCCGCTTCGTCGCCATCTGCCGACGGCGCGGCTGGCTTCGCCGGTGGTGTCATCGACAGCGTCAGCCCGTCGATCTCGAGGACGATCTCCGGCTGACCTGAGGCGTTGACGATCCCAGCAGGCTCTGTCGACTTGCGTTGTATGGCCATGCCACACCGTACCTGTGATCAGGCGTCGGACGGCTCCGCGGTGACCTCATCGGTCGTCTGCGTCTCGGCGGATGCGTCGGCGGATTCCGGCTCGGCGGCGGCAGGTGCTCCGGCCGCCGCTGCGGCTGCTGCCGCCACGGATGCGGCCTCGACTGCTGCTTCGGCTTCGCCGCGTGTCGCGTCGGGGTTGTTCTCGTAGTACTCGGCCCACGCAGCCTCGCGCTCGGCGTCGTCGCCGCCCGCAGTCCAGTTGCCGTGCTCGTCTATCTCGAAGTGCTGGCGATACTCCTCGGCCAGCTCGCCACCTTCGGCAGCCTGCTTGATCGACAGGCTGATGCGGCGACGGGCGAGATCGAGATCGATGATCTTGACCCACAGCTCTTCGCCGGGGGTGACGACCTGCTCGGGTGCTTCGACGTGGTGCGTGCTCATCTCCGAGATGTGCACGAGACCTTCGATGCCGTCGCCGACCTGCACGAATCCGCCGAACGGAACGAGCTTGGTGACACGGCCGTAGACGAGTTGACCGACCTCGTGGGTGCTGGCGAACTCCTGCCACGGATCCTGCTGCGTCGCCTTCAACGACAAGCTGATGCGCTCGCGCTCGAAGTCGACGTCCAGGACCTGCACCGTGACGGGGTCACCGACGGCGACGACCGCGCCCGGATGATCGACGTGCTTCCACGACAGCTCACTGACGTGGATCAGACCGTCCATGCCACCGAGGTCGACGAACGCACCGAAGCTGACAACGCTGGACACGACACCCTCGCGGATCTCGCCCGGCTTCAGGTTCGTGAGGAAGCTGTCGCGCGATTCCTTCTGCGTCTCTTCGAGGAACGCACGGCGGCTGAGGACGACGTTGTTGCGGTTCTTGTCGAGCTCGATGATCTTGGCCTGCACGGTCTTGCCGATGTACGGGGCAAGATCACGCACACGGCGCAGTTCGACCAGCGAGGCGGGAAGGAAGCCACGAAGACCGATGTCGACGATGAGGCCGCCCTTGACGACCTCGATCACCGGACCCTCGACCATGCCGTCGGCTTCCTTGATCTTCTCGATCGTGCCCCACGCACGCTCGTACTGCGCACGCTTCTTGGAGAGGAGCAGCCGACCTTCTTTGTCTTCCTTCTGGAGGACGAGCGCTTCGATCTTCTCGCCGAGTTTGACGATCTCGTGCGGGTTGACGTCGTTGCGAATGCTCAACTCGCGAGCGAGGATGACGCCTTCGCTCTTGTAGCCGATGTCGAGGAGCACTTCGTCCTTGTCGATCTTGACGACCGAACCGAAGACCAGCTGACCGTCCTCGACTTCGACCATCGTGCCTTCGATGGCATCTGCAAAGGACATGCCCAGGTCATCGTCGATGACTTGCCGGGGCTGGTAGTTCCCTTCTTCGTCGAAGGTGCCCATGGCACCGCTGGCTACGGAGAAGGTCGTGGTATCGGACAAAGGACAATCGCTTTCGTATAGCACTGCAAGAATGGCCCGGCGAATTCCGGACCGATTGAGGATACCAGCGTCGATTGCACGCTCCCTCAGCGGCGTCGGGCGATCACCAAGAATTCAGGTGTCTCGGTCGACGGATCGACGCGGGCATACGCCCCCGGTTCGACGCTCCAGATGTCAACGACATCCATCCTCGCGGCGGCGCACATCAGCCGCAGCTCACGTGGCGTGAAGCAGGCCGTCCACAGGTCGACCTCCGCGACCGATCCGTGTTCGTCGCGAACTTCGGTGCGCTCGTGGCTGATCCCGGTCGCCGCGTCGAAGCGGGCGGCGGCGTGGTACTTGACTGCGAAGTAGCCGCTGAACGCGGACAGGGCGAGCACACCGCCGGGTTCGAGCGCGCCGGCGATGCCGTCGAGCACCGCTTGGTTCTCATCTCCGCTCGTCATCAATCCGAACGCTCCCTGACATAGGCAGATCGCCGCATCGAACTCGGACTGGAAGGGCATGTGGCGCGCGTCGAGGCGCTCGAACGTCGCGCCGGACGGAGCGTCGACGGTCGCGAGATCGATGAATCGTCGGCTGATGTCGACGCCGTGCACGATCATTCCTCGACCGGCGAGCTCGTGTGCATGCCGACCCGGCCCGCACCCGACGTCGAGCACGCGGTCGCCCGGTTGCAAACCCAACGCGTCAACGACGAAGTCGACTTCCTGCACCGTGCCCTTCGTGAACGAGTACCGCAGGTACGCCGACCCCAAGTGCTCGGCAATCGGCTCGAACCAATGCTGATCCTCTTCTCCCGCGCTCATGCGCCCATCGTTGTCCACTGGCGTGATCGGAACGTCGGTCAATAGCATCCCGACATGGCTGCAAACGTTCCTGACGCGTTCCGGGATCTCTTGGACGCATCCTTCGCCACCTTCGCGACTGTCGGCCCAGACGGCCATCCTCAGCTGTCGGAGATCTGGTTCCTGCATGACGGCGGCGAGCTCAAGGTGTCGCTGCACTCTGCGCGTCAGAAGACGAAGAACCTTCGGCGCAATCCGGCTGTCAACCTCTTCATCCTCGACATCGCGAACCCGATGCGCTATCTCGAGGTGCGCGGCGACGCGACGTTGGTGGACGACACCGACTACGAGTTCGCAGATCGCGTGGGCGCGAAGTACGGGGGCGTCGACCTCCGCCAGATGGACGGCGACGACCGCCGCCGCGTCGTCGTCACGATCAATCCGACGCGCGTCGTCGCGGTCGACATGTCCCGCTAGTCCCGCGTACGACGGATCAGCCCTTGGCGCTTGCCCAACTGGGGCCCCAGGAGACGTTGACCTCCAACGGGACGTCGAGCCGTGCCGCATTGCGCATGATGTCGATCACGATCGGCCCGACGGTGTCGACCTCGCCTTCGGGGACCTCGACCAAGACCTCGTCGTGGACCTGCAGGATCAACCTGCTCTCGACGTGCGATTCCGACAGCGCCGCGTGGATGCGTACAAGCGCGACCTTGAAGATGTCGGCGGCAAGTCCCTGGATGCCCGCGTTCATCGCCATGCGTTCGCCCGCCTGGCGGATTCGGAAGTTGGAGTTGGAGAGCTCCGGGATGGGTCGGCGGCGGCCGAACAACGTCTCGGTGTAGCCGCGCATCCGCGCTTCGACAACGGTCCGATCCATGTACGCCTTCACGTTCGGGAACGCCTCGAAGTACGCGTCGAGGATCACGGCGGCGTCTGCGGTCGGGATGCCGAGCCGCTGACCGAGCCCGTACGACTCCATGCCGTAGGCGAGCCCGTAGCTGACCATCTTCGCCTTCGACCGCTGATCGATCGTGACGGAGGCCGGCTCGACACCGAACACGCGCGCCGCTGTCGCATTGTGGATGTCGGTGCCGCTCCGGAACGCCTCGACCAGCCCGGGATCCGCGGCCAGGTGGGCGATGCAACGCAACTCGATCTGGTTGTAGTCGGCGACGAGCAGCGTGTACCCGGGCGCAGGAACGAACGCCTTGCGGAACTGGCGGCCCTCGTCGCTGCGGACGGGGATGTTGTGGAGGTTCGGCTGGTCACTGCTCAACCGGCCGGTGCGTGCCACGGTCTGGTTGAACGTGGCGTGGATGCGACCGTCGGGCGCGACCTCCGCCATCAGCCCGGTGCCATACGTGCCACGGAGCTTCTCCATCTCGCGGTACTGCATGAGCGGGTCGATGAACTCGGGCCATTCGTCGCGCAGCCTCAGCAACGTGGCCGCGTCGGTCGAGTAACCGGTCTTCGTCTTCTTCTGCGGCGCGAGTTGCTTCTCGGTGTACAGCAGTTCGCGGAGTTGTACCGGCGAGTTGAAGTTGAACGGACGCCCGACGACGCGTTGGAGCTCGGCCGCGAGCCGCTCGCTCTCGAACGTGAGGTGCTGGTTCAAGCGCCGCAGTTCCGTCATGTCGACCGCGATCCCGACATGCTCCATCTCTGCCAGCACGATGACGAGCGGGTTCTCGATGGTCGCGTACAGCTCGGCCATGCCCTGCTTGTCGAGCGCCGCCTGCAACGCGACCGCGAGGTGGGCGACGGCGAGCGCGCCGCGCCCCGCTGTTCGCCGGTTGTCGTCGCCTTCCTCGCTGAAGTCCAG
Organism: Ilumatobacteraceae bacterium; assembly: GCA_036403055.1. Classification (GTDB taxonomy): domain Bacteria; phylum Actinomycetota; class Acidimicrobiia; order Acidimicrobiales; family Ilumatobacteraceae; genus JAENVT01. The sequence goes on from DASWRR010000209.1 coordinate 6,592, forward strand.
TTGACCGGCGGACGATGCGTCGTTGCTCGGCATCTGGAACTGCGTGTAGCGCTGCAGCAGGTCGGCCAGCGCGTAGCGGACGTCGGCCGGGTCGATGAGGTAGGCGGCGATCGCGACGTCCATCTGCAAACCGGTGATCGTGACGCCCTGACCGAACGCCCAGCGGATGAGGGCCTTCGCGTTGTGACCGCGCAGGTTGGGATGCGATGCGATGGCCGCGAGCACGTCCGGGTGGACGACCACATCGCCGGGGATCCACGCCACCTCGCAGGCGTCGCGATCCGTGACGATGGCGATGCCGATGAGATCGGTGCGACCGGGATCGCCGGCCCAGGACACGACGACGTCGAGCGACGGGAGTCCTGCGATCGTGCGAGCAGCAGCAGCGGGTTGAGACAGATCGGTGATCTCGGCTTCCAGGAACTCACCCTCGGATGACGACTGCTCGACAGCGGGGCTGCCGAGCGCCTCGAACAACCGGTCGGTCAGTGCACGGAACTCCAAGAAGTCGAACAGCTTGCGTGCCGCGGGAACGTCGGGCTCGATCTTCAACCCAGTGAGGTCGACGTCGATCGGGGCGTCGCGACGGAGAACCATCAGTTCCGCGTTGCTGCGAACGCGCTCCTCGTGCTCGGCCAGCGATGCGCGCAACTTCGGAGTCTGCGCGTCGACGTTCGCGAAGATGCCGTCGAGACCGCCGTAGGTGTTGATGAGCTTTGCCGCTGTCTTCTCGCCGACACCCG
>DASWRR010000210.1:0-16981 GCA_036403055.1 Ilumatobacteraceae bacterium
ATTTATGACGGTTCGCGTCAGGCGGGGTTCTCGATCTTGATCCAGTCGATCTGGATGTCTTCGTTACCGGATTTCGTCAATGGGCAACCCAACTTGTTGCACTCCTGCTGCAGGACGACGTGCTTCAGGGTTCCCGGCAGCGATGTCGAGTTTCCGGTGAAGTCGAAGCTGGTCCCGCCGTCGATCTGGACACGCACGTGGTAACCGTTGCGCTCCACCGTGAACGTGTGCCACTGATTCAGACTGAGGAAGTACTTCTTCCGATCGCGCCCAGCCCAATCCCGCCAATGCAGGAACGTCGAGCAGTACAAGTTGGACGTGCTCTCGCAGTAGTCCTCCTCGCCATACCCGTTTCCGGCGTCCGGCCAACGCATCGGGATGATGCGATGGGCGACGATTCCGCCGGATTGAACAACGCGGAAGCGCACGGTGACTCGTTGCGAAACCGAACTGTAGGTCGAGCTCAACGTCAGGCCGCCTGAGTACCACGCGGCGCCGCACTTGCCGGCCGTCGACGACGACTCGTAGTACATCTTGAGGTGCAGGGATCCGCCCGAGACGGTGTTGTGCGACGGCAGCGCGCACGACTTGCTCCCCGAGCCGTACGGACCGTTGTACGCCCGCCAGTGCGATGGAACACCGCCGCTGTCGAAGTGGTCCATGACCACCGTCTTCCACGACGAGACGGTCGCGATCGAGGCCGCCGAGGCCGAGTCCTGAGTTGTTGGTGTCGACGCGTTGGCCGTCGCGACCCCCGGCAGTGACGTCGCGACGAGCGCGACAAGGCCAGCGCACTTGGTGCGTAGTTTCATGTGATTTCCCCGTTCCGAGAAGCGGTCGGTGTCCCTTCACGGCGCTCGGCCAGATGGCTCGAGGGCGCGCGAAACGACCGCTGACTTGTTGCGAATGTGTCCGTCCCATTACGAAATGATGACGAAAGCACACTAACGCATCGCCGCACGTTTGAAAAGTTCAAATGTGGGAATGCTCGCGAGTTGGACGATTCGTCCACGCCATGCTTTACCCGCGGACAACGCTCGCGCAACCGTCGGCTGAACCGTTCGCAGCGACACTTTCGACCTTCGTCGTCGAAAGGACCGTATGTTCACGCCGCGCCGTGCCTGTTCTTCAATCAGCGCCGTTTCGAGATGCGCCGCTGCCGTCGCGATCGCCGCCACGAGTGTGTTGTTGATCGGTGGCGGAGGGCGCGTTCTGGCTGCAGATCTCTTGGTCTCCACCCCATATCCGTCAGTCGTCGCCAGCCCCGGGTCCACGGTGAAGTTCGATCTCTCCGTGACCGCGCCCGCCGTCAGCGTCGCACAACTTGCCGTCGATCAATTGCCGGACGGTTGGACGACGACCTTGCGCGGCGGCGGTTTCGTCGTCAACGCGGTGACGGCGGCGCCCGACACTCCGGGGAAGGTGACCGCCGAAGTGGTGGTCCCTGCCGACGCAACCGCGGGCAACTACTCGCTCGACGTCATGGCATCGGACGCGAGCGGTCAGGCGGCGTTGCCGCTGTCGGTGCAGGTCCAATCGGAAGTCGATTCGGGCATCGGGGTGAAGGCCGACTTCCCGTCGCTACGAGGCGATCCCGCAACGGCGTTCACCTACACGCTGACGGTCACCAACAACACACCGGAATCGCAGACGTTCACGTTCACGGCGCAGGGCCCGCAAGGGTGGACGGTGACTGCCTCGCCCGTCGCCGCGCCGAACGCGAACACGGTCACCGTCGACGCCGACGCGACGTCACAGGTGAAGGTGTCGGCCACACCGCCCGAGACCGTCAAACAGGGCACTTATCCGATCACCGTCACGATCGGATCGGACACCGGTGGTTCGGGGAGCCTGCAGTTGACCGCCGAGGTCACCGGATCGCCGAAGCTCGACGTCGCGACGGCTGACCAACGGTTGAACTTCAGCGGGAAGGCCAACACGGAGAAGCGCGTCACGCTGCTGGTCGGCAACTCCGGCACGGCACCGGTCGACGCGGTCCAGTTCGCGGCGACGCCGCCATCGGGGTGGACGGTGACGTTCGATCCGCCGAAGGTCGATGAGGTGAAGCCCAACGAGACGACGCAGGTCGTCGCAATCGTCAAACCGGCGAAGAACGCACTGGCCGGCGACTACGCGATCAACATGCAGGCGAGCGCCGGGAGCCAATCGTCGACGCTCGACCTGCGCTACGGCGTCAAGGGCTCGCAGACGCTCGGCATCGTCGCCATCGCGATCATTGCCATCGTCTTCATCGGACTCGCGTGGCTGTTCCGCCGCCTCGGCCGGCGATGACCGCAGTGGAAACTCCCGACGAGACTGCGGACACCGATCGTCACATCGCGCTCGAGACCAGGGATCTCACCAAGCGGTACGGCGATCGAGCGGCGGTCAACACCTTGAACTTGCAGATACGTCGGGGCGAGATCTTCGGGCTGCTGGGTCCGAACGGCGCCGGAAAGACGACGACGATATTGATGCTGCTCGGCCTCACGGAACCGACGAGTGGATCAGCGCGTGTCGACGGGCTCGATCCCCGTCGACGACCGCTCGAGGTCAAGCGTCGCGTCGGATACCTGCCCGACGACGTCGGCTTCTACGACGAGGTGAGCGCACGAGAAAATCTCGAGTACACCGCTCGGCTCAATCGCATCCCGCGCGACGATGCCCGTCAACGGATCGAGTACCTCCTCCGAGAAGTAGGGCTCGCCGACGTGATGGATGGTCGAGTTCGCACGTTCTCACGTGGCATGCGCCAGCGGCTCGGGCTCGCCGATGCGCTCATCAAGAGACCGTCCATCCTGATCCTCGACGAACCGACGGTGAACATCGACCCGGAAGGCGTCCGCGAGCTGCTCAAGTTCGTCAGCGATCTGCGGACGCACGAAGGGATGACGGTGCTCTTGTCGTCACATCTCTTGCACCAGGTCGAGCAGGTCTGCGATCGCATCGGGATCTTCGTCGCCGGCCGGCTCGTCGGCTTGGGCGCGGTCAAGGAGTTGGCCGCCGACGTCGGCGACAACTGGATGTTCGAAGTCGGCGTCGATCCTGGTCCAGCGGCGCAGCACTTGCCCGCGATCATTCGCTCGGTCCCCGGTGTCACGCGGGTCGACGTCGACGGCACGGCGCGGTGGATGATCCACGCAGACCGCGATGTCCACGCCGAGATCGTTGCCGCCGTCACAGCGACCGGATGCACCATCGAGCACTTGGTGCGGCGCGGCGCTGACCTCGACGCGATCTACCACCACTACTTCACCGAGGACACCCATGACGACGACGATCGCATCAGCGCCTGACGCACCGCCCGACGACACGACGCGACGTCACGAGGCGTCGTCGTCTCTCACCGGCGGATGGCGGATCGTGGCGCGCAAAGAGTTCGAAGACCACATCCATTCCGTGCGGTTCGGGATCCTCGTTGCGCTCGTGGCTCTCGCGGGTCTCGCCTCGGTGCACTCGGCCAGCGGACCGATCCGCAACGCTGCCGCCGCGACGACCGACATCCCGTCGATCTTCCTGTACCTCTTTACCTTGGCGCCCGACCGTGTCCCGGCCTTCCACGAGTTCATCGCGATCCTTGGCCCGCTCCTCGGCATTGCGTTCGGTTTCGATGCGGTCAACGGCGAGCGCTCGCAACGCACGCTGCCACGCCTCGTCGCCCAGCCCATTCACCGCGACGAGGTGATCAACGGCAAGTTCGTCGCCGGCCTCGCTGCGATCGCGCTTGCGCTCGCGTCGGTGATCGCAATCGTCGCGGGCTACGGAATGCTTCGGCTCGGTATCAGTCCTTCGATCGGTGACATCGTGCGGCTGTTGGCCTTCTTCGCCGTCGCCGTCGTCTACATCGCGCTGTGGCTGGCCGGTGCAACGATGTTGTCGGTGCTCACGCGGCGGGCTGCGACAGCGGCGCTTGCGGGGATCGCCGCATGGCTCTTGTTCACGCTGTTCGGCGGGCTGATCGCCGGCCTCGTCGCCGACACGGTTCACCCTGTCCCGGCGACCAACCCGAGCGCGGAAGTCGTGCTCGCCAACGCGCGGCTCGAGCAGACGGTCAGGCGATTTTCACCGTCGGAGTTGTACCAAGAAGCGACCGGTGTGCTGTTGAACCCGTCGCGGCAATCAACCGGCCTCATCGTCGAGGACAACTCCACTTCGCAGGCTCTCCCGAGCACGCTGTCGTTGTCCGAGAGCCTCGTCCTCGCCTGGTGGCAAGTCGTCGCCCTCGTCGGCGGAATGGTCGTCCTGTTCGCTGCCGCCTACGCCTCCTTCATGCGCCAAGAGGTCCGGGCTTGATGCCGGTCGGGCGCCCGGCACCGCGGGCAACTCGATGACGAACCGGGTCGGCGACGTCGAGACCAGTTGGATGCGGCCTCCGTCCGGCCGCAACAAGTTGCGCGCCAGCAGGAGGCCGAGGCCATGACCGCGTTCGTCGTCGCCCGGCTCGCGAATGCGGCCTTCATCGGAGATCGCAATGTGGATCACGTCGCCGTCGTGCGTCACGCGCACTTCGGCGTTGCCGGCGCCGTGAACCAACGCGTTGTCGAGCAAGATCTCCACGCTCTGTGTCAGTGCGGCGGCAGTGACGTCGGCCTCGACGACGGACGGCGAGATGAACCGGACCTTCCGGCCAACGCGGTTGAACTGCGCCGCGATCGCATGGACATGACGATCGACGACTGCGGCGACATTCGTGCGCGCCGGTGCAGCGACTCGCCCGGTCCTCGCGAGGTTCAACAGCTCGTTGATCCGGTCATCGAGCCCGGCCACCTGTGTCAGCGCCTCCGACGCCTCGCGGCTGGCCACGGGGTCGTCGCTGTCGGCGATCAGCTCGAGGCTGATCGCGATCGCGGTCAATGGCGAACGCAGCTGATGGCTGGCGTTCGCGCTGAACTGGCGTTCGGCAGCCATCAACTCGGCGACACGTTTTCCGCTCTCCTCGAGGGCCTCGGCAATCGCGTCGACTTCGATGACACCGCTTCGTGGCACCACGACACCACTGTCCCCACCGCCGAGCTGCACCGCCGCGTGCGCCAGCCGGTCGAGCGGTCGACTCAAGTGGCGAGCTTCCAGCAGGGCAGCACCGGCAGCGACGATCGCGACGGCAAACCCGACGCCGATGATGACCCTCCACGCATCGTGCACCCGTCGATCGATCGGCGCGCTGTCGGCAGACACGGTTGCCGACAGGTCGCCGGGTCCGCGGACCTCGATCGACATCACCTTCTCGGCGAGAACCGGTCCGGTGCGCGCCACGAGGGCGCCATCGGTCGTCCGCAGCACCACCTCGGTTCTCGGCGGCGCGAGTCGTTCGACGTCAGCCGTCGTCAGCTGACCCTCGTCGATGAGACGGTCGGACAGCGAGATCATCATCGTCTCCGTCTGTGCGTCGAGTCGCAGCCGCGCGTTGGCGCGCACTTCTTTGGCGAACAGCACGCCACTCGTGATGCCGGAGATCGTGAGGATCGCGAGGACCAAGGCAAGCCCCGATCGAATGAGCCGACCCCGCAACCGCTTCCCCACTCGCCTAGATTCGCGCGTCCAGCGCGGGAAGGGTAGGCGGATGGCACATCTGCTCGTGGTCGAGGACGACGCCGCAATCGCCGGCCCGCTCATTCGCGCGCTCGAACGCGCCGGGCACAGCACGCGCTGGGTCGCGACCGGCGGCGACGCCGAAGTCGCTGTGTTCGACGCGGTGCCGGAGCTCGTCGTGCTCGATCTCGGTCTGCCCGACATCGATGGGCTCGACGTCTGTCGTCACCTGCGCTTGTCGCACGAGCACCTTCCGATCATCGTGCTGACCGCGCGTCGTGAGGAGCTCGACATCGTCGAGGGGTTCGACGCGGGCGCCGACGACTACATGACCAAGCCCTTCCGGCTCAGTGAGCTGCTCGCGCGAATTCGCGCGCGGTTGCGCGCAGTGACCGCAACGCGAATCGCATCAGAGGACATCTCGGTCGATGTCGCCGCGCGACGTGCATGGCAGGGCGACCGCGAGCTCGGCCTGTCGACGAAGGAGTTCGATCTGTTGGCCGAGCTCATCCGCGGCGCAGGGACGGTCGTCAAGCGCGAGCTGCTCATGGACAAGATCTGGGGAACCGATTTCGTGGGCAGCACCAAGACGCTCGACGTGCACATGGCGTGGCTTCGCCGCAAACTTGGCGACGACGCGACCGCGCCTCGTTACATCTCGACGGTGCGCGGCATCGGCTATCGCTTCGAAGGGGCCGTCTCGAGTCGATAGCCGACTCCGGGCACCGTCACGATCAACGGCGCGTCGACTGCCGAGTCGGCGAGCTTCGCCCGCAACGAGCTGATGTGCACGTCGAGGGTGTGCGTCGATTTCGACCAGTGCGCATCCCACACCGTCGCGACCAACTCGTCTTTGCGGACCGGGTCGCCCGCGCGAAGAGCGAGCGACGCGAGAAGATCGAACTCGCGCGCGGTCAGCTCGAGCGGTGCACCGCCGACCGTCGCGCGACGCGCCGCCCGATCGATCCGCAGCGATGCGACGGTCGCGATCGGAAGCGCCCTGTCGAGATGACGACGTATCCGGGCCGTCAGCACGGCGAGTGAGAACGGCTTCGTGACGTAGTCGTCCGCGCCGGCATCGAGCGCGTCGACGACGTTGAGCTCGTCGTCGCGTCCAGTCACGACGATGATCGGCCGCTCAGGAAAGCGCGCCTTCAGCGCTGCGCACAAGTCCGCGCCGTCGCCGTCCGCGAGGCCGAGATCGACCAGCGCGATGTCGTGATCGGCGACACACACGGCGTCACGCGTGCCGGCGACCGCGATCGTCTCGAAACCCGCCCGGTCGAGCCCGCGCTGCAGGGCGTCACGAACTCCGACCTCGTCCTCCACGATCAGGACTCGCCGACGCTCTTTCCTCACAGCCAACAGCATCGCCGGTTCGGTCACCCGATACAGAGCAGGGCCCTCCGCCGCGGTCGGCGAAGGGCCCTCTAGTGCTGTGTGTTTTGATCGGCGCTAGGTCAGCGGCGGTCTGCCCTGTCCTTCAAGTTGTCGACGAAGTCGTCGGCGCGGTCCTTGGCGTCCCCGAGGAACTCCTTGGCCTTGCCGGCGGCTTCGTCGGCCTTGCCGCGCTGCTTCATGTCCTTGTCGTCGGTCAGGTCGCCGACTGCTTGCTTCGCTCGGCCCTTGGCCTGGTCCAGATCCTTGTCCATGACGTTCCTTCTTTCTGTGAGATCGACGTGTCGTCAACTAGGGGTAGGAAGGGTTACCCGACGGTCGGCGGGGCCAAACGAGCGCACCGGCGCAGGCGCCCCGATCTGCGACGCGTTGTTTGCCGTGTCACCCGTTTGGGTAACACGTCGCCATGTTGCTCGCAAGCGGTATCTACATCGGCGGAGGCCTCATCGGCCTGATCCTTCTCATCGTCATCATCGTGCTGATCCTGAGATGACGCTGTCGTGCTGAGTGCACGATGTTGAGATACGAGTGATCTCGGACAACAATGGCGGCGATGCCAAGTCGTCGTCGCCCGAAGGGTCCGCCGCCACGCCCACTCTCTGACGCGGAGCGGTTTGCCCAGAGCCTGCGCGATTCCGCCGAAGCCGATCGTCGCGCGGCACAGGCGGCGATCGATCGCAAGACGGAAGCCGAGCGCGTCAAGGCGGAGGCGGCGGAACATGCGATGAAGTTGCAGCGCGCGACAGCCGCTCATCAACGCGCTGTCGAGCTCGTGAAGGAAGCGAAGCGAACCGGAAAGGGCGGCCCCGCAGCGGACCTCGTGTGGCGCGAGGCCAAGGCTGAACTGCTCGAGTTGGAGACCGGCAAGCGACCGGCGTGGGCACCTCGGCTGCCCGACCCTTCGGCTGACACGGAATCTGCCGACGCGGATGCGACCGAGCCGTCGCCGGAGGTCGACGCAGAGCCCGACGAGGCGCAGATCGACTAGAGCAGCCGCCGATCGGTGGCCCACGCGGTGAGCTCGTGGCGATTCGACAGCTGCAACTTTCGGAGCACGGACGAGACATGCGTTTCGACCGTCTTCACCGAGACGTGGAGACGTGTGGCAACTTCTTTGTAGGTGTACCCGCGGGCGATGAGGCGCAAGACCTCCTGCTCGCGCTGGGTCAGGCGATCCATCTCCGGATCAGAGGCGACCGACACCGAGCCGGCGAACGCGTCGAGCACGAAGCCCGCAAGTCGAGGTGAGAACACCGCGTCGCCGGCATGCACACGGTGGATCGCGTCGATCAACTCCTCGCGTGTGATCGTCTTCGTCACGTAACCGCGAGCCCCCGCGCGGATCACGCCGATCACATCCTCCGCAGCGTCGGAGACCGACAACGCGAGGCACTTCGTCGCGGGTACCGAATCGCCGAGCGCTTCCAGAATCGCCTGCCCGCCACCGTTCGGAAGATGGACATCGAGCAGCACGACGTCCGGTGCGCTCGCGCGAATGCCGACCACCGCATCGTCCACCGCGCCGACGTCGCCGACGATGTCGACCGCGTCGCCGATCTCCGCCTTGACGCCGGACCGGAACAAGGCGTGATCGTCGACGAGAAAGACGCGAACCTTCGCGCGGTCATCGCCGCGAGCGGCTGCGACCACCGTCGTGTCGCGCTCGTTCATCTCGGCACCACGAGCTCCCACTCGGTTCCTGCCCCGCGTGCGGAGTCGAGCACAGCGTGACCGCCGACGCGTTCGATGCGATCGCGGATCGACATCGCGATGCCCTTCCGATCCGTCGCCACTTCGGCCGCGACGAAGCCGATCCCCTTGTCGCGAACGAACGCGGTGATCGTGCGTTGCTCGACTTCGATGTAGATGCTGACCAGGTCAGCACCTGAATGCCTCGCCGCATTCACGGTCGCCTCACGAACGGCCAGCAGCAGCGCGTCCACTGCCGGACCGACCTCGACGTCACCCACGACGATGAGGTCGACAGGCATACCGTGATCCATCTCAACTTGTGCTGCGATCCCCTCGGCACGGGCACTCAGCGACATCGCGACCGACGCCGCCTTCGAGTCGTAGAGCCAGCTGCGCAGCTCCCTCTCCTGGCGGCGAGCGAGCATCACCATCCTTCGCGGATCGGCAGCGGCGCGTTGCATCAGCGCAAGGGTCTGCAGCACCGAGTCATGCAGATGGGCAGCCATGTCGTTGCGTTCCTGATCGCGGATTCGCGCCCGCTCCTCGTCGCGCAACTGCGTCGTCAGGCGACCGATGTACGGGCCGACCAACACTGCTGCACCCGCCAACGCCATCGCGAGTGCGGCCAGCGCCGCTGGAAGTTGGGCGAAGCGGACGCCGCCAGCGACAAGTGCCACGACGCCCGTCAGCGCCAGCGCAACGCCCCCGATCGCACGGAGCGGCGTCGCCCGACCCTCCAACACGCGCTCCAGCGGATCGCGTTCCGGGCTTGCGTCGCGGCCTCGATACCACAGCAACGCTGACCCCGCGGAGACGACGACCGCGGGTGCCATGATCGCATCGCCAGGCCAGACGTGGAGGTTCCGGGCCGTCATCAGCAGCGCGCCGCAGCCTGCCGCTGCCGCGATCGATCGCATCGACACCAATGCCGGTTCGACCGTGTTTGGCACTGGCACCCGCTCGGGAGGACGGCTCACCGCGAAGCCGATGACGTACAGCACGACGCCGATGCCACCAGCGAGGGAGAGCAACAGCAGCGCGAGCCGCACGACGTATGCGTCGACTCCGTATCGCCGGGCGGCGCCGCCGCACACTCCGAACAACATTCGGTCGGTCGACGATCGAGCGAACTGGGCGCCGGAACGAGCGGGACGCCCTGTGTGGTCCGCTGCCGATGTGCTGTGCATGTTCCTATGGTGCCATCGAACTGGGTTGGCCCACATCAGGTGCTGTCCCTGATCCGTACCGCGCCGTACTCAGGGTTCAACCAGGGTCGGTACCGGATGTGTCGACGACGCGTGATCCGTATGGTGCCAGTGATGACGAACCTCGAGACGGAGCCGGCCGCGTTTGCGCCCCCGACATCTGCAGACCCACCCCCCGAGCGACGCTGGGCACGATCGGACGACCGGATCGTGTTCGGCGTCGCCGGCGGGCTGGCTCGCGCGGTGGCGATCGATCCGCTGCTCGTGCGAGTCGCGTTCGTCGTGCTCGGATTGTTCAGCGGGGTGGGCGTTCTGTTGTACCTCGCCGCGTGGGCGCTGATGGCGGACTCGCCGACGTCGTCGCCTCCGTCGACCATCCGCCGCATCGCGGGAGCCGTGGCCGTGGTCTTCTCGGTCCGTTGGCTGCTCCAGGGCAACGGACGATTGCCCGACGCAGGATGGGTCGTGGCGATCGGGCTCTTCGGTGTCGCCGTCGCGCTGTGGCGCGGACGGGCACCCGCCGAAACGACCGCGGCGCCACCGCCCACCGGCGCGCCGACCCAACCGAGCTCGGATTCGCACAACAGGTGGATCGAATTGTCATCGCAGCGCCGGCTACGCGAGCGACGCCAGCGGTCGCCGCTCGGTCTGCTGACCACGGGTGCCGCAGCGGTCATCGGCTCGATCGTGTGGCTGATCGATCACGGTTCAGCCAACCGCGGCGCCGGCGCATTCGGCGCCGCGACGATCGTCCTCGGTGCCGGCCTCGTAGTGGGTGCGTTCGTCGGTCGCGCTCGATGGTTGATCGTGCTCGCCATCGGCACCAGTGTTGCGGCGCTCGTTGCCGCGGGATTCTCGTTCGCCGGCGTCGGTCTCGATCATTCGTGGGGTGACCGAACGGAGTTCGTCGCGACCGGCAGCAACATCGCGCCGCGATACCGGACCGGTGTCGGTGACTTCGAACTCATCCTCGAGGGCGGCACGTCGGTCGACGCTTCGACGGAGGTCGACGTCGCCGTCGGCAATCTCCGGGTCATCGTGCCGGACGATGTGAAGGTCGAGATCGACGCTCGCGTCGGCGTCGGACGGATCGACACGCCTCAGTTGACACGCGGCGGATATCGCCGCGCCGCCTCCGCGACCATCACACCGAGCACCAACACGCGCAATGCCTCGACCATCCATCTCGTGCTGCGCGTCGGCGTCGGCAACATCGAGGTCCAACGCGGCTCCGCCTTCGAGGTTCCATTCGACGGGCTTCCGGTCACGGTACCGCTGCTGCCGGGCGACCCACCGCCAGCGCCGAGCGTTGGGCCGGCAATCATTCCACCACCGCCATTCGGCAACGACGGCGCGACAACGACGGTCACGGAGCAGCCATGAAGATGCACAGGTTCGACCCAATTTCCTTGCTGCTCGGTGCCCTCGCAATCGTGATGGGCATCGCTGCCGTGAACTCACGCGCCGGCAACCTCATCAACAACCGCCCGGATGCACTGATCCCGGTCGTGGTCCTGGCGATCGGTGTGCTCGCCGTTGCTGCCGGCGCGCGTCGGTCACTTCAAAATGTTGACGGCGCGGGCCACGACGAGCACGACGGTGCCGAGTGAGACGATCGATTGCACCATCATCGCCATCTTCGCCCAGCGGGCCAGCGGCAGCGTGTCCGTTGGACTGAACGCCGCGGCGTTGGTGAACGACAGATAGAGATAGTCGAAGAACTGCGGGCGCCACTCCGGCGGCGACAGATCCGGCGCGGTCATCTGTGGGAACAAGAAGTCGGGGTACGACTTCAACGCTTGGGCCCGCGCCGCTGGTCCACCGCGGTCGAGGTTCCAGTACCACATGCCGAACACGATCACGTTCGTCAGCCAGATCGCACCGCCCGTCAGCAGCAACGTCGTCGCCGACACATCGGCTGCCTCGCCACGGAGCAACGCTGTGATCAAGCGCGCCGCTGAGCCGGCGTTGGCGAGCGTGATGACCGCGATCAAGGCGATGCTGATCAGACGCAGTTGTGGCGAGTGGCGAGTGATCCGCCGCGGATGGGCAACGGACAGACCGATCCCGAGCAGTGCACCCAACGTCGGCAAGAGCCACGGCGGCGGTATCTCGTAACGATTCGGCAGAGCGACCTGCAGCGCGGTCGCGGCGATCACCGCGAAGCGGACCGGCCACGTCGATTCGCCGTCGGTCAGACGTCTCCATGCCGGCACGATCACCGATGTCGGGATCAGCTTCGCGGGGAACGCGAGCATCCGCTCGAGGTCTTCACGCATCCTCGTGGGCTCACCCGCATGATCGTCGGGATCAGTCACCGACCAATCCTCTCATCATCACCGAGCGAGCGGACTGTACGCGTCGACCTCGATCTCGACGAGATGCTCCGGGTCGATCAACGCGGCCACCTGCACCATTGTCGACACCGGACGGATGTCGGCGAAAACCGCTCCGTGAGCGGCACCGACTGCCTGCCACTGCGCGATGTCGACGAGGAAGATGCGTGAGCGAACGACTTGTTCGAACGTCGCACCCGCCTTCGCCAGCGCCTCGCCGATGATGCCCAAGATGACTCTCGTCTGTTCACCGGCGTCGCCGCGACCGACGACTTCTCCGCCGACCGTTGCGGTCGTGCCGGCGACATGCACATGGTCGCCGCTGCGCACGACCCTGCTGTATCCAACGACACCTTCCCACGGGCCACCGGAGCCCCACCGCTCTATCTCAACGTTCATCTGCGCAGCCTCGCACATGCAGTCCGCCCTGCAGAGGGGCCCGATCAACATTCAACTTCGCCTGCTCTGGCGCCGATACATCTCTCGTGAAGTTCGGCGGCCATCCCATCATCGCGAGCACCCGTCTCGCCGACGCGACTCGCGCAGCGCCGAATCGAACGATCCTGCTCGCGTTGCTGGCCATCGGCATTCTCGCAACCATCGGTGTCGTGCTCGGCGTGTTCGCCGTCGTGCGCACTCGGCGCAACCGGCACTTCGCCCAGCTTGCCTTGTGCGACGATCTCACCGGGGTCGGCAACCGCCGGCGGCTCGAACGAGATCTCGCGATCGAAGCTGCCAACGGCGACACGCCGGTCGCGGTCATCATGGTCGACGTCGATCACTTCAAGCGGATCAACGACGAACATGGGCACGGCGCCGGCGATCAGGCGTTGCGTGCCGTTGCCGACGTGCTGCGGCGGGAGGTCCGCGTCGGTGACGTGGTGTACCGGTATGGCGGCGAGGAGTTCTGCGTCCTGCTCGCCCAGACGACAACAACGGAAGCAGCGCAAGTCGCCGAACGGATCCGCTTCTCGGTGTCGAGGATCGCGCTCGCCGTCGACGAACCGGTCACCGTCTCGATCGGTGTCGCACTCGGCAAGGGCGCTCACGTCGACCAGACGATGCTGCGCGCCGACGAGGCGCTGTTCAAGTCGAAAGACGCAGGGCGCGACCGTGTCACGCTCGCGGCGCAACCGCTCCTCGGACCGATGGCTGTCTCGCTCAGCGCCGATCCGGCGCGCGGCGCTACGTTTGGCTGACCACTCGCCGAACCGGAGCTCCAATGACCGCACTCCACACCGTCGGTAGGCCGCGCCCGGCCGTCGATCTCATGCCGGCATACCGACCTGGCAAAGGCGCCGCCCAGGCCGAGGCCGAGCACGGCATCACGAATGCCATCAAGCTCGCCTCCAACGAGAACCCGTTGCCACCCATTCGGTCCATCGTCGATGCGGTTGCGGCGGCCGCCGCGGGGGCGAACCGCTACGCCGACCATCGCGCCACCGCTGTCCGAGAACGGTTGGCGGCGCGCCTCGACGTCAGTGTCGATGAGGTGACCGTCGGCGCCGGATCTGTTGGGCTCCTGCAGCAGTTGTTCCTCACATACGTCGATCCCGGAGACGAGGTCGTGTACCCCTGGCGTTCGTTCGAGGTGTATCCGGTGTACACGCAGTTGATGGCCGGTGTTGCGGTCACGACGCCGCTGACGGCCGCCCACGCGTTCGATCTCGACGCCGTCGCCCGCGCCGTCACCGATCGAACGAAGCTGGTCGTGCTGGCGACTCCGAACAACCCGACAGGAACCGCGCTGTCGACACGCGACATGGCGGTGCTCATCGAAGGGATCTCACCTGCGACGATCGTCGTCGTCGACGAGGCGTACCGCGAGTTCCTCGATCCGGCGTTGGGTGACCCGGTCCGCGACCTCGTGCCCCGATATCGAAACGTTGTCGTGACGCGGACGTTTTCGAAGGCGCACGGGATGGCCGGAATCCGAGCGGGCTACGCGATCGCGGATCCGGAAGTGATCGCGGCGATCGACAAGACCTTGTTCCCGTTTGCGGTCAGCGCGCTGGCGCAGGCGGCCGCGATCGCTGCGATCGACGCGGAGGCCGAGATCCAAGAACGGGTGTCGGCCATCCTCTCCGAACGGGCCAGGGTCATCAGTGAGCTCACCACGGCCGGATGGAAGCTGCCGGATGCCCAAGCGAACTTCGTCTATCTCCCGATCGGTGAACGCACCGACGAGGTCTACGTCGGTCTCGAACGGCTCGGAGTCGTCACGCGGCCGTTCAGCAACGAAGGGATACGTGTCACGATCTCGACGCCGCAGGAGAACGACCGGTTCCTGTCGACGCTCGCCGATGTGATGTCCGGAATCTAGGTCAGCAGGGACGCCAGCGACCAGACCGCGGCGACCAATCCGATGAGCCCCATCGCGACGCTGCGCGCCAGTGGCGCACGGACGAGATCGCCTTCCTTCGGCGGTGGTGGCTTGACCAACGCCATCAGGTTTCCGGCGAACAACGCGCCGCCGAGTGCGAACACGAGCCACGCAAGCAGGTCGTCACCGAGGAACACACCGCAAGTCTGGCGGCCCGCACGCGGCAGCACTACTCGCGGCCGGACATTCCGACCGCTAACGACTCGGATCGAGTGGAGACTCGCTCGTCGTGAGTGTCGACACATCGTCGGGTGTGGCGACGCCGCGGGGCTCGCGCAGCAGCTCCGTTCCGAGCCAGATCGGGACGATCTGCCCGATCGCGAAGAGTGCTCCGAGCAGAACGAGCAGCACGCGCGCAGCGCGGGCGCTGCTTGCGAGGTTGTGGCGCGACAACGCGGTCACTGCCTGCGCGTTCGCCGCCGTCTGCGCGTACCGATCGACGAGTGCCGACACCTGCGAGAGCTGCTGGTCGAGGCGCTGGACGTCGCCGCTGAGCACGCCGAGCTGATCTGAGATCTTCTTGCTGGACGCGGTCAATCCGTTGAACTGTTGCGACAACGTCCGCAATTCAGCCGGCAGCGGCGAGATGGCCGTCGACAGATCACCGATCGCCTGATCGAACGGCTTCGCCGGGTTGTAGTTCGGGCCGAACGGCGCCTGCGAGATCACCCGCAGCGCGCTGTCGACGCTGTGCGCAACGCTCTGGATGGTCGGCAGCACGTTGTTCACCGCGTCGAGCGCGCTGGGCAACGAGGTGCCGATGAACGTCGTGCTCCCGGCGATCGCGGTTGTGGTGTCGGCAACCGATTTGTTGAGCGTGTCCAATGTCGACGAGATGTTGGTGACCCCGGTTCGGACCGTCGCGACGATCGTCGATGTCGTGTGAATCGAATCGACGACGACGACCAACGCCTGATTCGTCAGCACGAGACTGTCGTCGACGCTCCCCTGAACCTGACCGATCACGCTTTGGCCGACGAGGATGCCGACGACGCTCACGACCATCGCAATGCAGCCGATGGCAACCATCCACTTGCCCATCGTGCGTCGAGATGGCCGTCTCATGCGCGGCCCAATCCCATTCGACGTCGCGTGCCGAGCAGGGCAAGCGCGAACGCGACGACACCGTATGCGCCGAGACCCAGCGCCAGGTTGCGGTTGATCGGTGCGCCGCGCAACATCACGTCGCGGAGCAGTTCCATCCCATAGCTCACCGGGAGCAGCCAGCTCACGGCCTTTGCCACTCCTTCCAATTGGCCGAGTGACAGGAAGAAGCCGCTGAAGAACAGGCTGGCGAGCAGAACGATCATCGTGTACTGGACCGCCTGCGCGTCCGTCGAGGAGGCGAGTGAGATCACGAAGCCCAAGCCGATCGACGCGAACAGACTGAGCGCCATCACGATG
The DNA here is from genome assembly GCA_036403055.1 of Ilumatobacteraceae bacterium. GTDB lineage: Bacteria > Actinomycetota > Acidimicrobiia > Acidimicrobiales > Ilumatobacteraceae > JAENVT01. Next base: position 15,948 of record DASWRR010000210.1, read on the forward strand.
ACGAGATCACTCACGCTTGACGCACCCGGCACCCCGAGGACCGCGACCATGAGGCCAGTGAGGGCCGCGCCGATCAGCGCTCCGATGGGGAGGTACGCGAGGTACTTGCCGACCAACGCGTCTGTCGCGTTCACCGGCGCGACCCTGTACACGTCGACGATGCCCAACTGTCGTTCGCGAACGAACGAGAGCGCGCCGAATGCGACGCCGAACTGTTGCAGCATCAGCACCACGGCCGCCGGCGCGTACCAATCCGTTGCGTTCTTGATCCCGGGCACGGCAAGTTGCACATCCGTCTCGAACGGTTGCACGAGCACCGCCGAATCGACCGACGTGAACTGCTTGTAGTTCCCGCTGATCGTCGAAAGCAGATCGTGCATTCGCTTGATGGAGTCCTTGGAAGCGTTGGATGGATCGGCGCGCACTTGATCGATCAGCGCCTGCAGCTGTTGTGTCGGGCCGACGAGGCTCGTGCGCATGTCGTTGGCGGCGCTCGACGCGCCGAGCTGCTTGGTCAACGAGCTCGAAGCGTTGACCGACAACGACAGTCGCCCGGCGAGCTGATCGAGATCGTCGAGCACCTTCGCTGTTTGGGCATTGTCGCCGCGGGCGAGCGCGGCATCGAGATCGTCGACCTTCGAGTTGGCCGACTGGAACAGTCCGCCGGCGTTCTGGGCGACCTGTTGGCCGCCCTGCACGACACCCGCGATGATGCGACCGTTGAACTGATCGACCGCCAGCTGCGCGGCGAAGTTGATCGCAGTCTGCTCGATCGGATCGATCCTGGTGTGCGTCACCGTGATCGCGGCGCGCTTGCCGCCGAGCACGGTGTTCAACGGATCTTCCGGGAACGTCACGATCAAGTCGATGTCGTTGTCGACCAGCTGCTTGCGCGCCTTGGCCGCGTCCGTCGTCGTGCCCTTGTAGTCGACGTACGTGTCGATCTGGTCGGCGAAACCTTGCACCTGGTTGACGAACGGACTCCCGGCCGGCGCGACGAACAGCGTTCGCAACTTCTTCGGCGTTTCTCGATA